>JAFPBK010000037.1 GCA_017424105.1 Kiritimatiellia bacterium
GCGCTCTACCTCAACACCAAAGTGACGCATCACATCAAGTGTAAGCTCAACATAGGAGGCAGACTCAAGTGGTGTTGTCAGCACAATATCAGATGGACCGGACAATAGAGGAAGTGCCAGCAATAATCCTGAAATATATTGAGAGCTAACATTGCCAGGAATTTTATATGTACCAGGCTTTAGCTTACCCTTAACCAACAATGGTAAATAAATACCCTCTGCACCTGGCATTACCAGCTCTACACCATTATCTTTAAATGCCTCTGCAAGTTCGCTCATTGGGCGAGTTGGTAGTCTTCCACTTCCTCCAAAACAAATTGGCAAACCAAGTGCTGCAGCCAATGGAACCATCAAGCGAAGTGTTGTGCCAGACTCACCACAATCTAGCAAAGGTTCTCCCTTGGCAAGCCCCAACAAACAGCGCTGTGTTGCCTTAATATCATCTGATGGATTTTTTGGAACAAAGCACTGCCCGCCAGAAAGTGCTGAACAAATCAATCCTCTATGCAGAAGACTCTTTGAAGGAGGAACAATTACTGTGCCAGAAAGCTTTGTTGGAAGAATATGTAATGACATTGTGTTTACCTTAAAATCGTATTAAATTAAAATAGTCTTGAGCTCATCAATAAGCGCTGCGGGTTCAATTGGATATAATACACCTTTTCCTATATTCTCTAAAAGAACAAAATGCAATTTATTCGCTAAATTCTTTTTATCTGAAGAAATAGCTGCAGCCAGCTCTGTGGCAGAGTATGTTGTTGTGGTTGGCAAGCCATAACGCTCAAGCACAGAGATAATTCGTTCTGGCACATCCTGAGGTGTTACACCTAAACGCACGCCAAGCTTAGCTGCAATCACCATACCTATAGCAACTGCCTCACCATGAGAAATGCCACCAAAGCCCATATTTTTCTCAATGGCATGGCCAACTGTATGACCAAAATTAAGCAGCATGCGCTCCCCAAGATCAAATTCATCGCGCTCCACTACTCCTGCCTTAATAGAGATAGACCTTGCCACAAAATCCTCTGCACTGACGCTGCCACACTCCAAGCCACGGAAAAGCTCTGCATCACTTATGCAGCCATATTTGATTACCTCAGCCATGCCTTCTGTATAGCGATTTTGTGGCAGAGTCTGAAGCATATTTGAATCTGTTACTACCGCAACAGGTTGATGAAATGCGCCGGCAAGATTCTTTCCAAAAGGCAAATCAATTCCTGTTTTGCCACCAATGGAAGAATCAACCATTGCAAGAAGCGAGGTAGGTACTTGAATAATTGGACAGCCACGAAGATATGTGGCTGCTGCAAAGCCTGATAAATCGCCAACCACACCGCCACCTAAAGCAACAATTACATCCTTACGGGTAATTCCCAGCTTATTAAATTCTGCCCAAAGCTCAAGCAACTTTTCAGGCTGCTTAGATGCTTCGCCTGCAGGCACAACAATGCCACCTACAGAAAAACCAGCTGCAGTCAAAACTGCCTTTGCACGCTCCAAATATAAAGGAGCAACATTGCTATCAGAAACTATTGCTGCACGACGCCCCTTAACAAGCTCAGCAGCAATACTTCCAAGCGAAGAAAGAGCTCCTGCTTCTGCATGAATTTGTGTAACTTTATTAGCTGTTTTCAGATTTATTTTCATTGTCGTTTACTTTGGTGGCGATTCCTACGCAAATTTCACTTTGTATGTAAAAACCACATAATTTTCTGCCTCAATGTGGAGTATAAAAGCATACCCCACACCGAGAGCAATAAGTTTTATATTTCTCTACCGCATGCCTTTGCAATTACAGAAAGCTTTTTCATCAAAGCCGTGAATACATCTGGTGTCAAGCTCTGTGGTCCATCAGACAATGCAAGCTTTGGATTCTGATGAACTTCAATCTCAAGACCATCTGCACCTGCTGCAATTGCTGCCATTGCAAGTGGCTCTACAAGACTTGCGTAACCAGCAGCATGTGATGGGTCAACAATCACTGGTAGATGTGTCTTAGATTTTAGCACTGGTATTGCACTAATATCAAGTGTATTACGTGTAGAAGTTTCGAAAGTACGAATACCACGCTCGCAAAGAATTACCCTTGAATTGCCCTCTGACATAATATACTCTGCTGACATTAGAAGCTCGTTAATGCTATTAGAGAAACCACGCTTCAACAAAATTGGTTTATCCACGCGGCCTAGCTCCTTCAACAATTCGAAGTTCTGCATATTGCGTGCACCCACCTGAATAATATCAGCATAATCAATGAAAAGCTCAATTTGTGATGGGTTTGTAATCTCTGTTACTACAGGCAAACCAGACTTGTTGCTTGCTCTATGCAAGTATAGCATACCCTCTGCGCGCATACCCTGGAATGAGTATGGAGATGTGCGAGGTTTGAATGCACCACCACGTAGCAACCCAGCACCTGCCTCTTTAACCAGCTGAGCAAGCTCCACAATCTGCTCCTCAGACTCTACTGCACATGGGCCTGCAGCCACAGCAATCTTATTGCCGCCAATTTCCTCATTACCAATTTTAATAATTGTGTTATCTGGATGGAACTTGCGGTTTGCACGCTTATATGGCTCCTGAACCTTGACAATGCGCTCTACCTCCTCATGCACCTCAATCTCCTGAGGAGCAATGTGAGATGTATCACCAACTAAGCCAACAATTGTTGCCTCAGATCCAATAATTGGATTTGTCTTTACACCATACTTTGTTGTGAGCCAATCACACAAACGATCGATTGAGTCTCTATCTGTACCTTGCTTTAGAACTAGTATCATAATATATTTCTTTCCTTTGATAGCTTTGTTATTTATTTAATAAACTTGAGATTTTCTCAGCAATTTCTGCTGAAGTATTATTTATATTTGTTTTAATTGTAAAATCGGCAAAAGCCTCATAAATTGGTTTTCTCATCTGATAGAGAGCTTCAAAACGCGCTCTGTCCTGAGCAAGAGGTCGACTGATATCGCCAGCAATGCGTCGCGTTGCTTCCTCCAATGACACATCAAGACAGATGACAACAGCCTGTGAGCACTCTCGCACTAATGCTTGATTTGTCTCAAAAATTGGGAAACCACCTCCAGTTGCAATTACAGCCAGCTCCTTAGAAGACAAAATCTCGCTTGCAGCAGCTGTTTCAATCGCACGGAAACCAGCCTCTCCTTCTGTTGCAAAAATCTCTGATATTGTGCGACCTTCACGGCTCTCTATCTCTGCATCTAAATCTACAAAGCGCAGTCCAAGCATTGTGGCAAGGTCTTTTCCCACACTGCTCTTACCTGACCCCATAAAGCCAGTAAGCACGATATGTCTGCCAAACACATTCTTTTGTGCAGCCTTAATTTGTGCCAGCACCTTCGCCTCAATATCATCAACAGCTATATCCAGCTCAGGATTCCAAATACGCTGAGCTTCTATTGCCTGGCGAACAAGCATGCGTAGACCATCATAAGCTACTGCTCCATTTTCTCTTGCCTTCAAAATCAAATTAGTTGGCAATGGATTATAAATTGGATCAAACACAACTACATCTTTATGAAGCATTACTTCTACTGCAGCCGGAATTGCATGAGGATGAGGAAACATACCCACAGGCGTACCATTTAAAATAACATCTGCCTCAAAACCGTCAGGTGGCAATTCGCCACAATAAGTAACTGATGCACGGTTTGACACCCTGCCACAAGTTGACGCCATCACCTCATCAATCATTTCTTGAGCAGTCTTAGCATTACGTGCAGCAACAGCAATTTCTGTTGCTCCTCCAAGAATTGCTGCAGAAAGCATCATTCTGCAAGTGCCGCCACTGCCAAGCACAAGCACTCGCTTGCTTGCAAAATCAATTCCGTAAGCACCAAAGCCCAAAATATCTGTATTGTAACCAACGCCATTATAAACAGTATTCACACAAGTGCAAAGCTTTGCACTGTCAGCAATACTATCAAGATAAGGAACAATTGCATTCTTATGTGGGATAGTGCAATTAAAACCATCAAGCTTAGACAATAGCTCAGGAATTACCTTTGGCATATCCTCAGGAGCAATATCATAGAGAGTATAGTCGCCCTCAAGCCCAATCTCTTTCATAATTGCTGTATGAATTTGTGGAGACAGGCTATGTCCCAAAGGATGACCAATCAAACCAAAATGCTTCATTGTTTTTCTCCTATTTTATCTAAATTATTTTTTGCACGTAATCCATCAGGAATTGCTCTGCGAAAATCTGATGCTACAGTCAAATGAGAGTTGATTGTTTTCTTATCTTCTTTATTCAATAAATCTAAAAACTCATTTAATATTGCTACATATTTTTTAAGCGTAGGAATCAATGCTTCTGACTCAGTAAAAATATCAGTCCAAAGGCTTGGTGAAGATGCAGCAATGCGTGTTGTATCTCTGAATCCGCCACCAATCAGTTGCTTAATTGCATCATCATTTGCAGAGGCAGCAAGCTCAGACAAAGCAAAAGCTGCGACATGAGGAAGATGTGAAATCAAAGCAACGCGCTTATCATGAAGCTCTGCATCCATATAAATTGGGTTAGCACCAAGCTTTTTAATAACATCCACAAGAGTTTCGCGTTGCTCAACAGAAAGCACGCAATTTTCAGGAATTGTAAGAATCCAGCTGGCATTAACAAACAGATCCTGCTCTGCAGAGCCATATCCAGCACCCTCTGAGCCAGCCATAGGGTGTCCCCCTATGAAATTTGTTAAATTACAAGCAGCTTTCATTATTGGGCTTTTTACAGAAGCAACATCTGTAATGATTGAGAACTTACTGGAATCAATTCTCTTTATATCTTCGCATGCGATATGTGGCGGAGTGCAAACAAATAAAATATCACATTCACCAAAATCTAATGATTGGGCATCAACTGCACGTGAAACCACACCATCATTAACAGCTGCATTTACAGCATTGCTATCAACATCTGCCACCTCAATGTGGGCAACAGGAAAAGCGTTACGTAGTGCCTTTGCGATAGAGCCACCGATGAGACCCAATCCGATTATGCCGAAGCTTGTTATTTTCTTTGTATTTTGATTATTCATAAAAAAAACCGATTATCTTGAGATAACCGGCTTCGTCCCTTCTGTTAAAATTTGATTACTTAAATTATACCTTGCTTGATATATTTTTTACAGATTAACGAAGCCGCTACGTGTATAGTAGAAGTAAAAGTAAAAAAACTTGCTAAATCGGCTAAATCCAAAAAAAGAAACCGCACGACCAAAAAATGAGCGAACGGAATAAGAAGAAACTACTGATGAAGCTACTATACGAGCAGAAGCGCCAGATTTGCAATCTGGTACTGAAATATTGCTCTTTGTTAATACACATGCTTCATTCATTGTAGTAGTCCTATTTGAAAAATTGATAATTTAATTATTGCACAAACAGAAATCACATTCAAGATTTTTTTTAATTTTATTTTTCCTGCAAATTATGAATAATTCCAATTAGCCTTAATTCATATCCAAATTTAAATAAAATCGTTCGTAGCTCTCTCAGAGGTACAAGCATCATAAAGCATTGTTTAGCAATATATACGACAAAATAAAACTGCCGTTTCTGGGATAGACCTAGATACGGCAGTTTAATTGTAATGCCTAAGATTGAATTTAGGCAAAGGGATGCAAACTAAAATTTATTGAATTACTTGTTTGCACTTGATTTTGCAGTAATTGATTTAGCAATTACATAAACAACAAGTGTTGTCAACATTGCATTGATTGCAGGGAGACCCATCTTGCACCACTCACCTACACATGGAATATTTACATAACCAAAGCCCATCAGACCAACCAATGAACCTAATGCCCAAGCAATCACTGCTCCAATATTTACCTTGGCAAATCCATGCTCGCCATATGGCTTATACTTACC
>JAFPBK010000003.1 GCA_017424105.1 Kiritimatiellia bacterium
CTTAATGGTGTTAAATCACTATTACCTCTTAGAACACTGTTAATGTCAAATAGGTTAGAAGAATTCTTCAGGTATAGAAAAAAACATCTTGAGCAAGTATCATTTGTTTCTTAACCTGCATAAAAAACTCTTTGCACCCAATCTGGTTAATCTTGTCAAAAAAATCTTGACTTTAAGTAGGTATAAAATTACACTATTTCACATATTTAAATCATTTTTTTAGAGGTTACAATATGGAAAACAAAAATTATAGCATTCGTAGCTTAACAGCAGAGATTGGTAAGAACCCAAAAGAATTCACAAAGAGTGACATTGTTAACTTTATTTGCGAGAATGGTATTCATCATATCAATTTCCAATATCCAGCAGGTGATGGCCGCCTAAAGACATTGAATTTTGTAATCAATGATAAGGCTTATCTAGAGGAAATTCTTTCTTGCGGTGAGCGCGTAGATGGTTCAAGCCTATTCCCATTCATTGAAGCAAACAATAGCGACTTGTATGTTGTGCCTCGTTTCAGAACAGCTTATATGGATCCATTCTGTGAGCTACCAACAGTTAACTTCCTATGCTCTTTTTTCAATAAGGATGGCGATCCACTAGAGAGCTCTCCTGAGTACACACTACATAAGGCATGTGAGGCATTCCGCAAGTCAACAGGCCGTGAATTTCAGGCAATGGGCGAGCTAGAGTATTATGTTATTGCTGAGGATGAGGCTGTTTACCAGGCAGTTGACCAGAAGGGCTATCATGAGTCTTCTCCTTATGCAAAATTCGGTGAGTTCCGTCAGCTATGCATGAATTACATCGCTCAGACAGGTGGCATGATTAAGTATGGTCACTCTGAGGTTGGTAACTTCACTTTGGATGGCAAAATCTACGAGCAGAACGAAATTGAGTTCCTTCCAACAAATGCAGAGGAAGCAGCTGAGCAGCTAACAATTGCAAAGTGGATTATCCGCAATTTGGCATACCAGAATGGGCTAAATGTAACATTTGCTCCAAAAATTACAGTAGGTAAGGCAGGTTCTGGCTTGCATGTTCACTTCCGCGTAATGAAGGAAGGTAAGAATCAGATGCTTAAGGATGGCGCACTTTCTGATGATGCAAAGCGTGCAATCGCAGGTTTGATGATGCTTGCTCCATCTATCACAGCATTTGGTAATACAAATCCAACTTCATACTTCCGCTTGGTTCCACACCAGGAGGCACCAACAAACGTATGCTGGGGCGATCGCAATCGTTCAGTGCTAGTACGTGTTCCATTGGGTTGGACAAGCAAGAAGGATCTTTGCAGCCAGGCAAACCCAGGTGAGCCATCAGCAAAGTATGATACAACTCAGAAGCAGACAGTTGAGATGCGTTCACCAGATGGTTCAGCAAATGTTTACCTACTAATTGCAGGCTTGGCAGTTGCATGTCGTTATGGCTTTGAGAATCCAAATGCACTTGAAGTAGCAGAGAAGACATACGTAAATGTTAACATTCATAAGGATGAGAACAAGGCAATTCTTGATAGCCTAAGCGTATTGCCAGATAGCTGTGCAGCATCAGCAGATTGCTTGGCACAGCAGCGTGCAATCTATGAGGCAGAGGGCGTATTTGCTCCTGCTATGATTGATGGAATTATTTCTGGATTGAAGGCATTTAATGATCGCACACTACGTAGCGACATTGGTAATGACCAGTCTAAGATTCTTGCTCTTGTAGAGGAATATTTCCACTGCGGTTAATCTGCAAAAGGTGAGTGAGCAATTTTGCTCTTACACTTAAATAATAAAAACTGGGGTGAATGCATTTTGCAATCGCCCCAGTTTTGTTTTTTAGCCTTAGTCTAAAACGTGGACTAAGCGTGATGCCTAATAGTGCGAAAAAAGGTACAGGATTACACAGGATGGCAGGATTGCTAGGAGCTGTGGCTTGTGTGGTGGCTAGGTGCTATGTGCGCGTGGTGTTCGTGATTCAATTATCTCGGAGCAGCCAGGCGTCGTCCTGGCTGGAGCACCAAGATGATTTCTCAGGATTAACGTGTATTGGCTATCGCAGAATTAGTGAATAGTGAATAACGAATAGTTAAGGTAAAAATATTTAAAGTGTGTGCTTAACTGGGGTGTAGGACGTCCTCGTCCTACACGATAACTGGGCTGTAAGACGTCCCCGTCTTACAGGTTAACTGGGCGGCATGGCGTCCTCGCCTTGCTGATATTAAGAAATATTTCCACCGCATATATTGCTTCGCAATGCTTCATATGCCGTAGGCATGCTTCATGGTGCTTTGCACTGCTTCATAGCATTCCATGCTGCTTCATCTAAATTCGGACACGAATTTAGATTTAAGGCATTGGCCAATAGCCAGGTAATTTACTTATATCATCAGAAGGCTTTCTGTTATATACTTTTTCTGGTACCTTCTGTGGGCCAGGTAGTATATATGCCAGTGCTGCTGCTGGTGGCAGCATAGTTTCCCATACTGTATATTCACTTGCAGCTACTGTATATTGCTCAATATTTGCAAATCTTCTCCAGAATGGCCATTTGCTAACATTGTCCACACCATATACAAAATTTTTAGCCTCTTGGTTGATTCCAAAGTTCCAACGATATGGTGTGATACCTCCAACATATTCTGAGATGTTATCAGAAACACTTTGAAGATCTAGGAATTTTACAGGGAAAACTTTGCCCATACCACTAGTCAAACATTCGCCATCAGGATTTGCTCCATTATGGAAATCGTTTGCAAGATAAACTCCTTCAAGATATTTGTCATCACCAGTAAATGCATGTGCAGCAATCAATGTCTGTACTCTTCTTAGAGGATGAGAATTACCCCAGCTCATTGTATTTACAAAGCCATGCTCTGCAGGGAACCATGGAATGCGATATGGGTATGCATTCTCAAGTGCATCAAGCATTGTGTCTGCTTCTCTTACGCGACGTTTAATGTAATCAGCACGATATACTTCAACCTCAGGAACCATTGGCTGATCCTTTAGAGCAAACTCTAGTAAATCAAAAGGATTCCAGCCCCAGCTGCCTTTGTTTGTTTCTGTTTTTAAACTGCTCATTCTTGCTACAACTTCATTGAAATATGAGGTATCACCAGTCAGTGCAGAAAGATTCAATGCAGCAGTTAGAATTTGTTTTGCAGAATAATCCTCTGGCTCTTTGTAGATTACATCAACAGCATTCTCTTTAGTCCACTTGTTTGATGCATAGCCTTTAAGTTTTTGTTGAACAGGTGGATTGCGTTGGCCCCATTCCCATGCACGCTTAGCACTTTCAAGTAGCTCGTTTGCAATTTTATCATTTCCAGCTGCTTTAAATGCACGTGCGACTAATGCTGCTGTGCCAGCATAATTATAGCAGGAGTTGTGGGTTGGACGAGCTAGGAAATAGTAACGCTTTTCACTGTCTACCATAGGTGAGTCTTTTTCTCCACCTGGATGACCTGTTGTTTCAATCCATGTACCTACGCCACCATCCTCTTGCTGTGCAGCATATAGATGCTTGATGCCCCAATATGCTTCATCAAGAATATCAGGAATGCCATTGCCAGATTCTGGTAGGCATAGCTGACCATCAAAGAAATTTTCTGGGTGTAGTAGATAAACTATAGCTAATGCACGTGGGATAACCAGATGCATTGGACGGCGATCGTAGTCTGCTGCATCATGATAGCCACCAGGTATGTGAATTGGAGAAGTTAAATCGCACAATTCTTTACTTGCATCAATTGTAGGGAAGTGCTTAAACTTGTGCTCTTTGCCTTCTTTAGTTAATGGTCTGGTGCCGTCAGGAAGTGTTATAAAATGATCATAATGCCATTGGTCAGAAACATTCACACCGCGATATACATTCAGATGGCAAGCTTCAGATGGCCATTGTGTCCAAGGTGCTTTTTTCTCGATGCCGCAACGTTTGTTGAATATGCCTAGCATGTGGTTGCCCCATGCTTCAACAATTGCATTGTCGGAAATTGAGAAATTATAGCTTCTTCCGATTCCTGTTACTTCAATATAATATTCGCCTACATTGGATAGAGGTGTTAAATCAATTTCCAAAACCTCTTCACCTACGAATGGTGTGCCATTCTTTGTAGGATCATCACGGCGCATTGTCAGCTTGCCAGTATAAGCTGTTTTGCCTGTCTTTACATCAATAACATTAAATGGCTTGTTTTCAAATTGCTTTAAAGGTAATGGACCTGTTAATCCAAGCCATCTGCCAGCATATGCATATTTTCTGGCCTTTGGTGCATAGCCTACCTGATTAACTTTAAAGACAGGAGTTGGTTCAGATGAGCTATATTTAAATTTACCAGCAACACCTAAGTCTACAACAGTCCCATCTTTCATTGTTGGGACTTTGATAAAGGCATTGTGAATTATGTCAGCAGACTTGATTGAGAAACAAGTTCCATCTTCTTTTGTGAAGCGTTTTACTCCATTTGCCTCTGGCCAGTAGGAGCAAAAACCAGGAATTGTGCTCATGCTATCAGCAACTGGTTTTCTTACCTTTGCTTCTACATCTTGTTGGATAGCAACATAGATTCGAGCAATTTGCCAATCGCGTTTATTCTTTGTTTCTGTTTCATGGCGTTCATCTGCAAAGAATGCTTTGTTTTCATCCTTTGAACTGTCTGCCTGAACAAGAATGTATTCAGGTGTCAGTGCTGTGATGCGCCATTCAGGATCTGCATGTGCCATTGTCATACCGCAAGCGATAAGTGCAAAAGACATCAAACCTTTTGTTAATTTTTGTTTTTTCATAATTTACTCCTTATTTAAAATCAAAAGAAAGTTTTATTACTAGCTCCAAACCGTAGTGCGTTTGCCTTCATTTATGTCGTATGTATCAAGTGCTGCTTGACCTCCAATAACAGTTACAGTACGCTTAGCACGTGTAACCGCTGTATAGACAATACTCCTTGTGAGCAAAGGTGAGTCTCCTTTACTTGGAAGAACCAGCAGAGCATTTTTGTATTGTGAACCTTGGCTCTTATGTACGGTAATTACATATGCATTTTCAAAACCCGGTAAATTTTCGTATGGAATTGAGCGAACTTGCTCGCCATCTAGAAAATATGCGTGATAGCGTTTGTTCTCACCACAAAGAACAATGCCCATTTGTCCATTAGTCAGGCCAAGTGCAGAATTGTTTTGCGTAATGATGATAGGGTAGTAGCTTGGGAAGCGTTTTTTCTCTTGTCTGCAAAAACCATCAAATATTTTTTCATTGATGTAATTGCAACCTTCTAATCCATTTCTAAGTACAGAAAGTGCCTGTGCTTCCTCAATAAGCTTCAGGATTTTTACAAGCTTTGTATGCGTTTCTCCTTCGTTCTTTTCATTTGGATTATAGTGTTGAGAAATTAAATTCTCAAGCTCGGTTTCTTTTATCAGCTTATTTATCCAATGCCAAACTGCTTTTACATAGTCTGCTGCACGATAGCTAGATGATTCATAAAAACAATAGGGTTTTTTCTTGTCATCCCAAATATAATCAATTTTGCCTTCTGCCGGAGCTGTTGCTTTTTGCTCTTCAAGTAGCTGCTTTGTTTTAGCCATATCAAAAATATCGCTTACACCACCGCTGGCACGATATGTTTTAGTTAGCTTTGTTATTTGTGCACCACCATCAAAATGCTTAATAAGTGTTTGAAGCATATTGCCTGCGTTTACACTTGGCAGCTGCTGTGGGTCGCCAACAATAACAATGCGCGAATTTTTATCAACTGCAGCTAAAAATGATTCAAATAGCTTATTGTCAATCATTGATGCTTCGTCAATGATTATTGTTGTGTAATGAAGTATGTTTGTGGCATTGTGTCGGAAGGTTGTTTCTGCAGAGAAGCTTTGTCTTAACAAATCGTGAATTGTTTTTGCAGGGATTGCTTTTAGTAACTCAGCATGCTCAAATTCGTCATTGCCGATTTCATTACGTATGGCCTCGCTGATGCGTTGGGCAGCACGACCTGTTGGTGCCGCTAACACAATTTGCTTTGCTAATTCTTCAGCATTACCATAGTGGAGTAGAGTGCGGAGTAGCATTGTGATTGTAGTAGTTTTGCCAGTGCCTGGTCCGCCAGTAATAATGGATATATGATTTTTGCATCCGCCAATGATAGCGGCAAGCTGCTCGTCATTTATTTTGTCGCATTTAATTTCTTTAACAAATGCTTTTATGCTTTCATCATCAGTTCCTTCAAAACCATCAAATGAAGAAGTATTATCCTTTAATTCGGTACATGATTTGAGAGTGTTGAATTCGCTGAAGAAATCTGCTCTAAAGCAAAGCTTATCAATGCCGGTACCAGTTTTGAAATAAATCAATGGTTTTGTTTCTTTTTTAAGTGCTTCAATAAATGTTTGTCTTGAGCTTATTGAATTAAAGTCATAGGTCAATTTATTTGCTTTTAAATCGAGAAATTGCAAAGCATTCCCATCCTGTATATTTGTATAAAAATTTTCTGCATTTAGGAATGATATTCCGCAATTTTCAAAAAGAGCATTTAGTGTGGCAGTGTCATTTGTGTCAATGTCTAATGCAGAGCCACCATTTTTTCTTTGTATTAGAAGCTGATATGTAAGTATAGCCAAAGTTGTGTTGTAGCTGAGCTTATTGTCTTTTGCTATAGCAACAGCATCGCGCATATATTGTATATCAATAATGTCAATTTTGTTTTCATTAAAAAGCTGAGTTGTATATGCCTTTAATGTATCATCAGCATCTTTTAGCATTGAAATTAAAATGTTTTCCATAAATTCATTCCTCTATGTAATAATAAGCATTTGAATTAGTAATCGTTTAGTTGTGCAAAGGAAATTGATTGCTTAATTTCTTCTTTGATACGCTCACATGTTGGCTCAAAATCGCTTGGATTCCAAACTTTTTCATAGCAACCAGGCTTGTCGCCTAAATTGTTTGCACCACCTCGAACAAAAAGGTAGACCGTGCCACCAAGCATTTCTTTTGCCTTCTCAATGTCATTCCCAAATAGCTTTGCAAACCATTGGATAGTAGCAATAGAATAAATTTCGTGCTGAAGTGTATAGTTTGCTTCTCCCATTGCTTCATTGACTGTGGCAGAGTCATAGCTTGGAATTAAATTTGTTTTCCAGTCAAGAATGTAATATTTATTGTCTATACGGAAAAGTAGATCAATAAAACCAATCATAATATTATTTTTAATTTCCTCAGCCAGATATTCATTTTTATTGATATAGAATTCCAACTCAGCCTTCATATCTGAGGTTTTAAGATTACCAAGCTTTTCTCCTTGAAGCATTGGGATTGGCATGTTAAGAGTATTCCAAACCATGCGTTTTAATTCATTTGATGCTGAATCAATAATTTTATTCTCGTTGCCAATGTGGAGCTGGTTTTGTATCCCGTATTGCAACATTGCAGTTTTTACAATTTCATCAAATTTGTTGTCGGTGTAGATATATTCTTGCCTGATGCTTGCAACATAACCGAAGTTAATTCCATTACTTCCTTTTGCAAGTGTTTCCATTATATCGTGGAAGCACTTACCAAAGGTTGCTCCAGGAGGCAGTAGAGTAGGAACTGCCTCAATGTGTTCTTTTTCTTCAGACTGATTTACAAGTTCATCATTTTCTTTGTCATTCTCGTCATCAAAGTAAATTTCATTTTGTGATTCTTTGTGATGACGATTGATAGAACTGAAACTATCAAGCGATACTTTATGACGCATTAAATTTGGTAAATCCCATATTGGCGAATAAGCTTGTTTTTCTTTAGCAATAGTTTTGTCTTCTTCGCCAATGTATTCTTGTTTTGAAGCATAATAATCTAGCTTTGATAAATCTGGTGTATAAAGCTTAATTAAATTATTTGTTTCATTTGATGTTGCTAAACGTGTCAGAGCAGGACCAACAAAGTTTTTCATTGGGTTGCTTTCGGAATACAATAAAGGTATGGAGTTCTCAGTATTTTCGATCGCTTTTTGCCCACATGGGAAGAATATCATGTATTGTGCTCGCGTAATTGCCACATAGGTTAAACGACGTAGCTCGCATTTGTCATCGTAAATAATTATCTCTTTATGGTAGTTAGATATGTGCTTCTTATTGAAATAAAGAGATTTTATTCCTGAGAGTTCTTCGCTAGCAGATGATGATGACATAGAGTAGTGGTCTGTGCAATATCCGCCATCAGGTTCTTTTTTGAATCCTGCACAATAAAAGACAACCTTAAACTCCAAGCCCTTAGATGCATGCATAGTCATAATTTGAATGCGTGGTTCATCTGTAACCTTTTTAAGTGAGTTTTCTACTTC
>JAFPBK010000004.1 GCA_017424105.1 Kiritimatiellia bacterium
AATCTTTAATTTGGGTTTCTGTTCCTACTGTCCTAAGTGGAAAAGTTGGTATCATTAAAAGCTTTTACGGATTAAATGAGGGTAGTGTAAATACTGCTAATACACCTGCAGCTGTTTGGTCTGCAGCAGATTATGTTGCGGTATGGCATATGAATGAGGTGTCAGATGATGGCGCATCTGTATTTGATGCTACAGGTAATGGTTTTACCGCAACAGCAAAAACCTCATATGCAAATCCAACCCTTTCAACCGATGTGGCAATGTTTGGTAATGCTGTTAAAGGCACTACAGGTGGAGGCTTATTCCTCCCACAAGGAGCTTTCTCTTGCTACAACACAGAGGAAGATAGAATGCAGGATCACTACTCTGTAGAGGGATGGATTAACCGTAATGGCAGTGGTAGCAATAATATTATCTTTTCAAGCGGTTTGTTGTGGGAATCTGGAGCTCAAATTGGTCTTCAAGGCTACCTTTATGGTAATAATCACCACAATGCTAAGAATGATATTATCCCAAAAAATGGTTGGGTTTTTATTGGTGCTACATGGGCAAGTGAAGGCAATGCAGCATATCTGTATTGCGGTTCAGAAGATTACGAAAATGGGGAAGGTGTTTTCTTGTTTAAAGGATTAAATAGAACCGATATAAGCACAGATTTTACTTCTTTCTCCATTAACTCTTATGCTTCTAACAATAATGGTGGTGAAGCATTTGGTGGCTATATGGATGAGCTACGCGTACGCCGCGTAGCAAGCTCTCAAGATTGGGCTGATGCAGTATATGCCTCAGGAAAGGAAAATTCAACATTTTTAGAGAGCAGCTTTGTTGCTACACTTAATACAGGTATTGAAGGCTTCCCAGGAAAGGTAGAAGCATTAACAACTACAACAGTAACAATTATTGGCTCTTTCCTTACATCAAATCCTGAAGAATGTACAGTAACATATACTCTAAAAATGGGTGATGAGGTTGTGGCTTCAGAAGTATCTTTAGGTACTCTAAATGAGAGCGGACTTGCTTATGTTGTGCTTGATGACCTTTTACCAGGAACAACATATGATTTTATCTTTAATGTAAAATATAACGATGTTGATGCATATAGCTTAGGTGGATTTACAACAGAATCACTTTCAAAACCTGTTATCTCAAATGTAGGTGATAATACAGCTACAGCAAAGCTTACTGCAAATATTGTTGGTGAAAACTATGCAGCAGGCACATGTGAGGCAGTTTTTTCTACACTAGGTTTCGGTGAGGATATTGTAACTCCATTATCTTATGTTGACGGAGAGTGGGTGGCAGCACCAACAACACTTGAAGAGGATATGGATTATGCTGTTCGTTTTGTATTTAAGCCAGTAGGAATGCCAGTAGTAGAAACTCCATTCTCAGACCCAATAACAACAACTGGTTTAGCAACTATTTCTCCATCTCTGTTTGGAATGCGCATGGAGTTGACAGTGTCTGGTTATGATGGCACAGAAACATTAACAAATTTCCCTGTACTTGTTCGCATTCCTTCTTCTGTAGCATCAACAGTTAAAGATGTTAAAGAGATTAGATTTATTTGGGAGAATAATCTGCTTCTTGCATATGATTTAGAGATTTGGAATCCAGAGGGCGAATCATTGATTTGGGTATCTGTTCCTTGTATTTCAGGTCAAGATACATCATTTATGATGGGATGGAATTTACGTCCAGGATTTAAGCAGCGCAGTGCTCATGCAGCAAAACGTGTTTGGCAGAAAGCTAATTATGTTGGTGTATGGCATTTCGGAACTCAGAATGAAGATGGTTCATTCTCAGACGCAAGTGGTAATAATGCAACAGCAATTCCTCTTACAAGCAAAGTAAATCCTGGTACAATCGAAACAGAAGGTACTTCTGCAAATGGAACTCCTTGGCATTTTGTAAAGGGTGGTGTAAGAGTTAGTGCTACAGATACAGCAGATTGGTTATTTGCAGAAACAGGTTACACAACAGAAGCATGGCTAATCCCTTCTGGTGATTTCAATCGTATGTTCCTATATTCAAACAGCAATAATGGTGGTAATGCATTGGCACTTGGTAAAAGCTCTGTTTATGTAATGAATAACAATTATGAAAATACACAATGGAGCGCCGAAGTCAGAAATCAACAAATCTGGCGTTTTACAACAACTTCATGGCGTTACAGTGGCGCTCCTGAAGGATCAGCAACAATCTTTTATGAAAATGCAAAACCATTAGCATCTTGGTCATATAAGAATGCTGTTTCTTTCACTGATAATGGTATGGGATTGACTAGTGGTACAGAAGGAAATGGCGTACTCAATTATCCAGTAGATGAGCTACGCGTACGCAGAGGAATGAGCTCAGTAGATTGGGTACAGGCTAACTATGATACACAAAAAGTTGGCTCTGATTTCTTGAGCTTAGGTGAGGTAGTAAAAATACCATTTGGCACAACAATTATCGTAAGATAATGAAGATTTGCTAAATTCTACTGTTGTTTTTAGGTTAATAAGGGTAAAATCTAAAAAATAATGATTTTTGGACTAAAATTAGCCTATCTATATTGAATATTGATATAAAAAATGGTATAATTATATACTATGAATTTTAAAAATATACCATTTACACAAGAAATAATTTCTAATTTGGAGAAGGTTACACCAACTCCTTTCCATATTTATGATGAGGCAGGAATAGTTGATAATGTTGTTGCTTTTAAAAAGGCATTTCAATGGAATCCTGGCTTCCGTAACTATTTTGCAGTTAAAGCTGCACCAAATCCATCTCTTTTAAAGCTACTTGCTGGCTATGGTTTTGGTGCCGATTGTAGCTCTATGGCAGAACTTCTTCTCGCAGAGAAGGTGGGTCTACGTGGTGAACAGATTATGTTTACTTCAAATGATACCCCAGCAGAGGAATTTAGAAAAGCATTTGAGCTAGGTGCTATCATCAATTTGGATGATATCAGCCACATTGATTTTGTTGAGAAGGCTTGTGGTGCATTGCCAGAGCTAGTATGCTGTCGCTTCAATCCAGGTGAGGCTAAGAGTGGTAATACAATTATCGGAAATCCTCTTGAAGCAAAGTACGGCTTTACACGTGACCAAATGTTTGAAGGTTATAAGCGCCTTAAAGAAAAAGGTGTTAAGCGCTTTGGTATTCACACAATGGTTGCATCTAATGAGCTTAATCCAGAATATTTTGTAGAGACATCTCGCATTATGTTCCGCTTGACTGCTGAGCTTTCAAAGGCTTTAGATATCAAGTTTGACTTTGTTAATTTGGGTGGTGGTATTGGTATCCCATATCGCCCAGAACAGTCAAAGGTTGATTTGGATGCAGTAGGTGAGGGTGTTCGCAAGGCTTGTGAAGAGTGCTTTGCAGCAGCTGGTCTTGAAATCCCACGCGTAGTAATGGAATGTGGTCGTATGATTACAGGTCCTTATGGTTATCTTGTTTCTCGCGTACTTCACATCAAGAAGACTTATAAGACATACGCAGGCCTTGATGCTTGTATGGCAAATCTAATGCGCCCAGCATTGTATGGAGCATATCACCATATTTCTGTGATGGGTAAAGAAAATGCTCCTTGCGATACAATGTATGATGTTACAGGTTCTCTTTGCGAAAATAATGATAAATTTGCTGTAGATCGTATGCTCCCAGAGTTAACTCCAGGCGATGTAGTTGTTATCCATGATGCAGGTGCTCATGGTCATGCTATGGGCTTCAATTATAATGGCAAGCTTCGCTCTGCAGAATGGCTTCTACGTAAGGATGGCACAGCTGTTCTTATCAGACGTCCAGAAACTTTAGATGATTTGTTTGCAACAATAAATTGGGAAGCTTGTAATTCTATTTAGGTCCGTTTGAGAACATATAAATAATCAACGATTGAATATATTGATAAGTTAGGTGAAATAAAATGAAGTGTCCTTATTGCGGTAGTAAAAGTAAATGGAGAATGCATAGACCTACTTGGATGAAAGTAACTCCAGGTCAGATGGATAATATTCGTTGCTCTAATTGTGGCCACGAATTTACCCGTTGGTTGGCTGTGTTTTCTTTAAAAAACAGCTTAGTAAAAAAACTTATCGCTATTTGGCACTTTATTCTATTTTTTATAACAATCATTCTAATTGCTTTCATCGTTGTATTGTTAATTCATAACTAATTTTTGTAATTTGTTTTAAGGCGAGATATGTCAAAGGAAGAGGGTAAAAAGCTAGATTTAGATTTTACAAAGCTATCTTCAATAGCTTCCTCTGGATGTATTCCAGTTGCAGTTCAAAATATTGATACAAGGGAGCTGATTCTTCTAGCATATACAAATGAGTATGCGATGAAGCAAGCCTTTGAAAAGCGTAGATTGATTTTGTGGAGCACATCTCGTCAGCAATTATGGGAAAAGGGCGCTACTTCTGGGCACTATTTTGAGCTTTTGGAGGCGTACGTAAATTGTGAACAAAATTCTCTTTTGTATTTGGTTCGCCCATATCCACAGGATAAGCATTTCGGAATTTGCCACACCTCAAATTCAGAAGGTGCAGCACGAAATTGCTTCTACCGTAAAATAGACTTTGATAGCCAGGAATTGACTAATGTCAACCCTTAAACAACAAAAACAGTATTTTAATCAATTGGATGGGAAGAAATGTGCTTGTCCATATTGTCATACCCATTTTGTTTGGCCACCAGAGCAATTATGCTGTCCTAGTTGCAAACGCACAATTCGTCCCCCTGTAGGCTACACAACAAATACACCAGAGAATAAAGAGGTTCTTATGAAGCGTATAGAACGTGAGCATGAAAAAAAAATAAGAGAGCTTGGACCACGTCGCGCTTTCAAACCAAACAAAAATCCAATGTTTTTTGGTATAATTATTTTTATATTTGTTGCTTTAGGTGCAGGACTTGTTTCTCAAGCACAGCGTGCAAATCCACCTAAGGGTCAACCAAGCAGAGAAGAGATGACAATCCAAGATTTGCAGGTTCTGGCTCAGGCTCTTAACCATTATAAAATTGATGTAGGTAATTTCCCTTTGGCGAATAGAGATGGTGGTTTAACAGCACTGGTAACAGTTCCTCAAGATGCTCAAAATTGGAATGGCCCATATATCAGTGGTCTTCATACAGATGGATGGGGTCGTCCATACTTTTATGAGCTTGTTGATGATGTGCCTCGTCTTTTGAGTATAGGCGAGGATAAGCGCATAGATACAGAGGATGATTTAGAGGTTGATGTTATTGCTGTTGGCCCTCATCCAGATTTTAAGCCTTTTGACGCAGAGACAAATAATAGAAAAATCCCTACAAGCAGAATTCGCGTAAATATTGCTAATTAGGAAGAGTACAAATATGAATAGTGCATTGGAAAAATTGTACTCAAAGCGAACCTTTGGTATTAAGCCTGGACTTATTGTTATCAGTAAGCTTATGGAGGAGCTTGGAAATCCTCAGGAAAAGCTTCGCTCCATCCATGTTGCAGGAACAAATGGAAAGGGCTCTGTCACAGCAATGCTTATGAGCTCTTTGCGTGAGCTTGGTCTAAAGGTAGGTGTTTATACTTCGCCACATCTTGTGCGAGTTAATGAGCGCTTCTCTATCAATGGAGAAGAAATTTCTGATTCTGAGTTTTTCTCCCTCTTAGATCGCGTTGAACAAGCTTCTCAAATTTTAAAGCAACGTGATGGGCTGGATGTTACATTTTTTGAATATACAACAGCTGTCGCATTTTTGTGGTTCGTAGAGAAAAATGTAGATATCGCAATCATAGAAGTAGGTATGGGTGGCAGACTTGATGCTACTAATATTTTACCTGTTCCACTGGTGACAATTATTACGCGTATAGGACTTGATCACACGGCATACTTAGGCGATACAATTGAACAAATTGCATCAGAGAAGGCTGGTATAATTAAGCAAGGCACATCACTTGTTGTTGGTGCTAATCCAGATGAAGCACTTGCTGTGTTTGCGCGCGTTGCTCGAGAGAAATTTGTGCCTATGCGTTATGCGATTGATGAGATTTCGGTGACTCGACAAAAGGGAGCGAATTTCAGTGAGCAAAAGCTTTCTGTAGAAAGCCAATCTTGCGCATACGGAACAATAAAGCTAAAGCTTCCTGCAAGCTATCAGCTGGAAAATTTGGCAATTGTTGTTTCTGCGTTGGAGGCATTGCAAGAGCGTTTGGGAGTTACATTCCCTGCAAAGGTTTTGAAGTCAGGTCTTGAAAAGGCAGAGTGGCGCGGTAGATTTTGCATGCTGGCGAATGATATACTTGTTGATGGAGCACATAATCCGGATGGTGCCACTGCTTTGGTTGAAGCATTGCAGACAGTTGCTGGTAAAAAAACTCGCTTTGTATTTGTTACAGGTATGTGTGGAGATAAGGCAACAGATTGTTTTATGAAAACAATTGCTCCAATTTGCCAGGCAATGTATCTTACACCAATAAATAACCCTAGGAGCGCTGATCTTGGATTGTTACGCCAGCAAGCACTTGCAAGTGGAATTAGAAATGTGGTAGAGTGTAGTTCTATGTTAGAAGCAATAACCTCTGCACGTAAAGAAGAAACTATTCAACCAATTGTGCTATGTGGTTCGCTATTCCTTGTTGGTGAAGCATACGAGCAGCGAGAGAATTTTTAAATGATTATCTAAACATTAAGGAGATAGATATGGAAAAAAAGAAAAGTTATGGCTTAATTGCACTTTTACCATTTTTGGTGTTTCTTGTATTTTATTTAGGATTGTCAATTTACAAGAATGATTTTTATTCAGTGCCAATGCCAATAGCATTTATTGTGGCATCTGCAACAGCATTTATGCTTGAGTGGAAGACAAAGCTGAATGATAAAGTTGAGGTGTTTGCAAAGGGCATGGGTGATAGCAATATCATGATTATGTGCTTAGTATTTATTCTTGCTGGTGCATTTGCAACATTGGCAAAGGAAATGGGTGCTGTTGATGCTGCTGTAAGAATTGCTCAGCATTTGATTCCTGCAAAAATGATGCTTTGTGGTGTATTTATTGTTTCTTGCTTTATCTCATTAGCGATTGGTACAAGCTGTGGAACAATTGCAACAATTACACCGATTGCGCTAGGTCTTGCTCAGGCAATTGGCTTACCTATTGAATTAATGATAGGTGCTGTTGTTGGTGGTTCAATGTTTGGCGATAATATGTCAATGATTTCAGATACAACCATCGCAGCAACTCGCACACAAGGTGTTGCAATGCACGATAAATTTATCACAAATTTGCGCATTGCATTGCCAGCAGCGATTGTAGCTATTGTGCTTTATTTCTTCTTAGGTAAGGCTTCAAATGTAAGTAATATGCAAGAAATTCAAGCAATTACAAGTACTGATATATGCTTAGTTCTTCCATACATTTTTGTTTTGATTTTTGCATTGGTTGGTTTCAATGTTATGCCGGTTTTGTTCTGTGGCATAGTCATGACATCTGTAATAGGAATTCTATGCAAGAAATTTGATTTCTTTACATCATTAGGTGCGATGGGAAGTGGTTCTCTAGGTATGTCAGAGACATTGATTGTTGCATTATTAGCAGGTGGTCTGTTAGGGCTAATCCGCTATTATGGCGGTATTGATTACTTGCTCCAAAAGGTAAATAATTTCATTAGAGGAACAAAAGGCTGTGAGGTTGGAGTTGCAGGTATTGTTTCTGCTATCAATTTGATTACAGCAAATAATACAGTTGCTATTGTTATTGCTGGTCCTGTTGCTCGCGAACTTTCAGAGAAATACAATTGCAATGCAAAGCGCATTGCCAGTGTTCTTGATGTTGCAAGCTGCATTATTCAAGGTCTAATCCCTTATGGTGCACAAATTCTAATTGCAATAGGTGTGGCAAAGACTCAGAATTTTGATATTTCTGCATTAGCAGTAATCAAGACAATGTACTATCAAATGCTTATGATTGTTGCATTGGTTGCATTTATTCTTATCCCTTCTAAAAAAAATAAGGCTTAATAAAAAGTAATTATTAAAGTAAAGGAACTAATTATGAAAAAGACAATTCTATTTTTGGTTTGTGCACTTTTTGCACAGTTTATCTCATTCGCTGAGGAAGCACCAGCAGCTGCTGAGCCATTTATTGTTGCATGTATAGGCGACAGTATTACAGCAGGAGGATATCCTAAAGATCTTCAGGCTGCACTGGGCGATGGCTGGAAGGTATTAAATTTTGGTGTGAATTCTCGCACTGCTCAGGTAGATGGAAAAGAGTTTAATGGTAAGGGTGAGCTTGGATATGTAAAGACTCTTGTTTATGAGAATTCTTTAAAGTCAAAGGCAAATGCTGTTATTATTATGATTGGTACAAATGATAGTAAGACTGTAAATTGCGTTGGCCGTGAGGAGATTTTTAAGCGTGACTTTGCTGCTCTTGTAGATAAGTATATCGCAATGGAATCAAAGCCAATAGTAATTGTTGCTCTTTCTCCATTTGCAAAATCTTCTGGTTGGACAATCAGTGAGGAGCGCATTCGCACTGTTATCAATCCTGCCCAGCGTGAGGTTGCAGAGCAGCGTGGATTAGCAATAGTTGATACACATAAGCTTTTTGAGGAAAATGCAGCTAAAATTCTTTCTGGCGATGGTATTCATCCAAATGGAGAAGGTCGCAAGCTTTTGGCAGAAATTTTTGCAGCAAAGCTAAAGGAATTACGTAAGTAAGAACCCTGTATTCGCATTAAATATTGATATTATTACAGTCTGCGTTTGCAGATATTGTCGTTATCAACGGCAAAACACCCATTGCTTTTTAGCGTAAGAGCATACTTACGATAACAAATATTGTATTTTGCGATTATAAAAAAGTGCTTGGTGTTTTTTATGCTAAATGATATAATATAAGCGATTTTTCAAAAAACAGATAAGGAGCTATTGGTTTTTATGGCAAAAGATGATTCAATTGAAGTTACTGGTACAGTTGTAAAGGTTCTTCCTGCAACAATGTATAGAGTTCGCTTAGATAATGGGCATGAGGTTTTAGCTCATATCTCAGGCAAGATGCGTAAGTTCTTTATTAAGATTACTACTGGTGATGTTGTAACCCTAGAGATGTCTCCATATGATTTGGAGAAGGGACGCATTATTTATCGTCACAAATCCCCAACACCTCCAGCACAATAATTTAATGAGAGCGTGCAACTTTGCACGCTCTTTTTAGTTTTATGGCTTTTAAAAGAAAAAAGGTAGAATATTATGAAATCTGTGTTAATTACAGGCGGTTCAAGCGGAATTGGTGAGGCTGTCGCTTATAAACTTTCTTCTACAGGTGTTGAGCAATTGTTTATTTGTGGAACAAATGTGGAGCGACTTCAGGCAGTACAAGAAAAATGCCTTTCTCTTGGTGCTAAGGCTGTATCTGTTAAGCAGTTAGATGTAACAAATCGCACAGCTGTGGCAGAGTGGATTATAGCTTGTAATGCTGAAAAGCCATTGGATTTGGTTTATGCAAATGCTGGTGTGGCAACAGGTGAAGAGTATGTAAACAGCAATGTATTTCGTACATTTGATATAAATGTTGGTGGCGTTATAAATACAGTTCTTCCTGCAATTGAGTGCTTTTTAGCACGTGAAAAGGCAGACCCTGCCACAGGCTTTAAGGGACAAATCGCCATCACAGCATCTATGGCTGGCTATCATGGACTTCCACAATGCCCATCCTACAGTGCCACAAAGGCTTGCGTAAAAGCATGGGGTTCCGGTTTGCGCGGAATGCTTGCTAGAAATGATATTGGTGTAAGTGTAATTTGTCCGGGCTTTGTTCGCTCTCGAATAACAGATGTAAATACCTGCCCAATGCCATTTTTTATGGAAGCTGATAAAGCAGCAGACAAAATTTATCGTGGACTAAAGCGCAATAAAGGAATTATTGCTTTCCCATGGCAAATGCGCTTTGTATGCTGGTTTATGGGTACATTGCCAGAGTGGCTAAGTGGATGGATTTACAATGTTTTGCCTGAGAAGAATGATACAACAAAGGCATTAAATAATCTATAAAAAGAAAATTATAGCAATTTATACAATTTTAATGACTTAAAATAGGTTTTTTTTGTTAATTCTCCTTGCTTGTTTTTTATAATAAATGTTAAAATGTTTTTCGTTGTAAGGAATAGATTTGATAACAAACTAAATTCAAGGCATAGGTAACTAAGATGTGGAAGAAATTTAAAGGCTATTTTTCAAATGATATCGCAATAGATTTAGGTACGGCAAATACTCTTGTATATGTCCGTGATCGCGGTATTGTTATCAATGAACCATCTGTAGTTGCTTTAAAACAGGATTCAAAGACAGTATTAGCTGTAGGTATAGAGGCAAAGAAGATGCTAGGTCGTACACCTGGCTCTATTAAGGCTATTCGACCAATGAAATCAGGTGTGATTTCTGATTTTGATGTAGCAGAGCAGATGATCCGTTATTTCATTAAGAAAGCACAAAAGAATAAGTTACGTAAGCCAAGAGTTATCATAGCTGTTCCTGGAGATATTACAGGCGTAGAGAAGCGTGCTGTTAAAGAGTCAGCAATCAATGCGGGTGCGAGAGATGTTTATCTGATTGAGGAGCCGATGGCGGCGGCAATCGGAGTTGATATGCCAGTTGGAGAACCTCGTGGTAATATGATTGTTGATATTGGCGGTGGCACAACAGATGTTGCGCTTATCTCCTTGGCTGGTATTGTATATGCACAAAGCGTTCGAGTTGGTGGCGATGCTATGGACGAAGTTATTGCGCAGTACATGCGGCGTATGTACAACCTAATGATTGGTGAGAGTACTGCTGAAGATATTAAGATTCGTATTGGATCTGCTTATCCAGTAGAACAAGAGTATGAGATGGAGGTTCGAGGCCGTGACAATGTTAATGGTCTTCCACGTACACTTACAATCACCTCAAAAGAAATACGCGAGGCTTTGCAGGAGCCAGTATCACAGATTGTTGATGCAGTTAGAAACTGCTTGGAGAAGAGCCCACCAGAATTGGCAGCAGATTTGCTTGACCGTGGTATCGTTTTGGCTGGTGGTGGATCAATGCTTACAGGCCTTGATCAACTAATTTCAGAGCAAACAGGTTTGCTCGTACATCGTCCAGACTCCCCGCTAGAGGCGGTTGCTGAGGGTGCTGGTAAGGTGCTAGAAGATCTTGATGTTCTACACAATCAGGGCTTAAACTAATAAGTTTACTGATAATATTACATCATTCTATTGTATTTCTTAATCATTTTTGTATAACGCTGCACTCAGCCCTTGTTTAGATTTTATATCGCTAACAAAGGTTAAGTAGTGAAAAAACAAAGATTTATAGTGATTGGATTGATCGCAATATGCATTGCGTGTCTTTGCTTTTATCTAGTCACTATCATTTTTAGAGCAATAAATAAAGTATCTGCTAAAGAGCTTCTTGCCCCATATGAAAGGGTAACAAATTCTTTGGCGCACGATGCTACAGATGATAAGAAGCAAAGGCTTAGTATTGAAGCACATGCTGCAATGCTGGAAAAGCTTCAGCGTGAAAATGCTGAGCTTCGCCGTCAACTAGGAATTGCTCAAACCTATAAACAGTTGATTTCCGCACAGGTTATATCTCGTGGTGGAGATGGCTGGTGGAAGGTTATTCGTCTAGATAGAGGAAGTAAGCATGGCATTAAAGTAGATGCCACTGTTGTTGCTGTACCTAGTTATCTGGATGATTTGGAATTTAGAGGCTGGGCAGAATCTAATAAATTACATATAGCATTAGTTGGACGTGTTATTGCAACAACTGCAAATACTTCCGATGTGCTTCTGCTTACAGATCCTAATAGTAGGGTTGCATGCCGTCTTCGCGAAGAAAATTCTACAGCTCGTGGAATCCTTTGTGGTAATGGTGTTCAAACAACCTCTCCTACCTTAGACTTTTTAAGCGTGGTAGAACCACTAAGTCTTGATTATATTTCAAAAAAGCAAACGCCAGAACCTGGTATGCTTATTGAAACAAGCGGCTTAGGTGGTGTATTCCCTGCGCGCATTCCTGTCGGCAAAATTATTGCTGTTGAGGAGGCGCCATCTAATTTATATTTGAGTGCAAAAATTGCACCATTTGTGGACTTTGCTACACTAGAGCATGTGATGATTATAGCTTCTGCAAAAGCAGCTCATGCAGCAGTTGGTCCACCAGAAAGGGTGGAGCCGACAAATGAGGAATAATTATCGCATTGTACTAAGCATTATCGTTTCTTTCGTGCTTACAGCATATCTTCAAGATAGGTTGCCTCCTCTCTTTGCCTATATGATTAAAATACCATTCGTATTGGCTGCATTTGTCTATTTTATGTTTAGGCATAATCTGCTAATGGGTATTATTGCAGGTGTATTTTGTTCTATATTGGGCGATGGTCTTTCTGAAAGTTCAGGAATTGCTTATCTCGTTTCATGTACATGCGCATTATTCGCAAATCAATATCTTTTTAAAAAGCAGCTTCCTGAAAATTCAATTTCATGCGGTTTAATTGCTTTGCCAATTAGTGCATTGGTATTGATAATTCAATATGCCTCATTGGCTATTTTTACCGATTTTATTCCGTCAGTTGGGTTTGCTTTAATAAAACTTTTGATAACAGCGTTGTTAACTTGTATTGCTACAATAGTTTTATCAGAGATTTTTTATCGATTTGAATTAATTGTTGGTAATAAAGAGGTGGTAGATGAAGAATTTGGTTGAGAAAGAAGCTGCTGCCTCAAGAATTCGCCTTTGTATAATGGGCGTTATATTACTATTAGGTGTAATTTATTTGCTATCTTGCTTATATGATATTCAAGTAGAGCAAACTCGTGCATTTGAATCTGCCCAAGAATTTCATAGTTTGCGTCGTGTACGTTTACCTGCAACACGTGGTAAAATTCTAGATAGAAATGGCATTGTACTAGCCGATAACAAACCTTCATATTGTGTTTCTATCTATTTGGAGGAAATGCGCCAAAAGGGTGCATGGACTAATACTATCAATTATGTTGCTGAACGTATGAATGAAATCTCCAAAATAGTTGGTGTTCCTTGTGAGGTGGATAAAGATGGAATTTGGGCACATATTCGTAGACGCAGAGCAATTCCTCTTGTTGCATTTAGAGGATTAGATGATGTTGCTGTTGCTCGTCTTAGCGAGAATGCTCAGCACATGCGTGGAGTAGATATTTCTGTTCAAGCTGAGCGTGTTTATCCTTACGGAGATTTTGCTTGTCACATTATTGGATATGTAGGAAAAGGAAAGCCTGATAATTTGGAGCAAGAGCTAAATCCTGATGGATTAGAGGATTTTGATGCAGAAAGCCTTGAATATGATTTTCTATTGCCAGACTTTGTCGGTAAAGATGGTGTAGAAAAATCTTGCAATACCGCACTTGCAGGCGTAGGTGGTGGTGAATTAATCCGTATCAATGCAGTTGGTTATCGCCATGAGTCATATTTAGGAAAGCAACCTGAGTTAGGCAAGGATGTTACACTTACAATTGATTTGCGCTTGCAAAAGATTGCAGAACAAGCTTTGGAAGGAGTACGTGGCAGTATAATTGTTATGGATTGTGAGACAGGCGAAATCCTTGTCGCTGCAAGTGCTCCAAGATATGATTTATCAAAATTTGTGCCGACTCTTTCAGGAAGCTATTGGAGAGAGTTACTTAATGATCCAATGCGTCCGCTTTATGGTCGTGCATGTAGTGGTATTTATGCACCAGGAAGTATCTTTAAGCCATTGGTTGCTTTGTCAGCACTTCGTGAGGGTGTGATTGATGAGCAAACTCATTTCTTCTGCAGTGGAAGAGTGGATATTGGTGGCAGAGTCTTCAGATGTGCTCGTAGATCTGGTCATGGCGATATCAATTTACGTCAGGCAATTTGTGGCTCTTGTAATCCATTCTTTATTTATGCAGGTACAAAACTTAATTATGAGCCACATATCTACCAAGATGCATTTGACGTAGGCTTTGGTCAAGCTCCTCAATTAGAAATACCTTGCTCAAAGGGTGTGCTCCCTTCTTCCGAATGGAAGCGTAAGCGCGAGCGTGATCGCTGGCGTGAAGGTGATACAGCGAATATCTCAATGGGACAAGGCTATCTTTCAGTGAGCCCATTACAGGTTGCTGTCTATACAGCTGCGCTTGCTAACGGCGGAAAGGTTTTGCGCCCTCGTTTGGTTCTTCCAGAAAGCGGGAAAATAGAGGAGAGTGAGGTACTTCGTCAAATGAATTGGCGCAGTCAGGATTTGAGACTCGTTCATTTAGGTATGTGGGATGTAGTCAATAGTGGTTGGGGGACAGGCCGCCGTGCATTGCAAGAAGGTGTATCACTAGCTGCAAAGACTGGTACTGCAGAATATATGGATAAGGGCGAAAAGAAGAAGAATGCCTGGATGATTGGATTTGCTCCATTTAATAAACCTAAATATGCAATTGTTACAATGCAAGAGGATTCTGATGCTGGAGGTCTTTCTGCAGCAGCTTTGATGAAGCAAATGACTCAAGCCATTTTCTTGCCTGAAACAGTTAATGCAAATATTGAAGAAATTTCAGACGAATCAGAAAATATTGTTGAAATAAATGAGGTTGTTCCAGTTGATGCAAATATTAACTTGGAGCTACATCCTGAGCAATTATCAATTGAACCAATTTTAATTACAGAAGAGTCTATCGGTGTGCAGACAAATTCTTTGGATGAAGTAAATAATACAGAGCTTACATCGGAAGAACTAGACGATATTTATATGGCACCGGAAATTTATAATCAATCTGACGATGTAGGTCAACCTAATGCATTGCACCTATTGATGCCTCATGGATTTATTCCTCCAACACAAAATACAAATGAGGAGGGACATTAGTTATGGTTTTATCTAAATATAAGAAAAGTGCAGTTGATACAAAATTTAAATTCAGCTTCCCACGCTTTAATTGGGTGCTAATGCTTTGTATGACATTGCTATTAACAGTTGGTGTATTTTTTGTTAAGAGTGCAACAAATATGCGTACAGATAGTGTTCACTATTTGTATGTTGAAATGCTTGTAAAGTGGATACCTCTCGGATTGATTGCGCACTTTGCAATTGCTCTGTTTGATTATAGAAAACTTTCAGAGCGAGCATGGCTATTATATGCATTAGGTATATTCTTGCTATTACTTGTTTTGATTCCGGGTATTGGTACAGCGCGATTGGGTGCTCGCCGCTGGATTTTTGGTTTGTTCCAGCCTTCAGAATTTATGAAGTTATGTATAATGCCAGCAGCAGCACTGTTGCTTGGAAAATATACAGGAATTAAGGATCGCTATCGCTTTGCGGCAACACTAATCCTCTTTGCAATTCCTATGGGTTTGATTGCAATTCAACCAGATCTAGGCAGTTCTATTGTGTTTGCTCCTGTATGCTTGGCTATGCTATTTGTTTCGGGCTGTTCCCCACGTCTGCTTCTCACTTTAGTTCTTATCGGTTTAATTTTTGTAACATTATTCCTCGCAGTAATTCTTGTGCCAGATAGAATGCCAGAGGAAAAACGTGCAAAGATTGAGCAAGTAACTGATAATTTTATTTTCCCGCACTGGAAAAAACGTGTGAGAGTTTTTGTAAATCCAGACCACGACCCACTGGGTGCTGGCTGGAATAAAAAGCAATCAGAGATTGCCGTTGGTAGCGGTGGAAAATATGGAAAAGGCTACCTCAATGGCACTCAAAATATTCTTGGATTTTTACCAAGATCTGTTTCTTCAACTGACTTTATTTTCTCTGTAATAGCAGAAGAAATGGGTTTTATGGGAAGCTGTGTCTTGTTAATTCTTTTCGGTGGCGTGCTTGGAAGCATTGTCGTAACCGGTATCTTTTGCGGAGACGCTGCAGGCAGATTGATTTGTGCCGGCGTTGCTGCATTATTTTTTGCACATATATTTGTCAATATAGCTATGACAATAGGTAAGATGCCTATTACAGGTATCCCATTGCCTTTTATCAGCTATGGAGGCACTTTTACAATATCAACAATGGCACTTTTGGGGTTAATCCAAAGTGTTGCCATACATAGTAAATCTTCTCAAATATGAGGGGATAAATTATAGAAAGAGGATTCAAATGTTTGGAAGAAATTTTTTCAAATTTAAATGGATTACAAGAGCAAGCAATCACTTGAAACGAGAAATTGTCGTTAATTGTGAGAAGTTAGAAACTCGCGTTGCCGTTTTAGAAAATGGCAAGCTTGAGGAATATCAGGTAGAGCATCCAATGGATGAGCGCTTTGTTGGCTCAATCTTTAAGGGTCGTATTCAAAACCTGGAGAATGATTTGCAGGCAGCATTCGTAAATATCGGTATGCGCAAAAATGCATTTCTTCACTATTGGGATATGAATCCTGATGATGATTCTCTTCTTGATGAAGAGGAGATGAGTGAGCTACGTCATAAGCCAAGAAATAAGCGCTTCACAAATGAAGAAATTGCTGCTCGTTATCCAATTGGCTCTGTTATTACAGTACAGGTTTCAAAAGGTGCAATCGGTACAAAAGGACCTCGCATTACTGCAAGTCTTTCTATTCCTGGTCGTTATCTCGTACTTATGCCAAATAGCACACTGCGTGGTGTATCTCGTAAGATTGGCGATGCTCATGAGCGTGAGCGCCTAAAGAAGATTTTGACACGTATGCAGAAATATATCCCAGAGGACTGCGGTCTAATCGTACGTACAGCAGGTATGGGTGTATCTAAGAGTGCATTTATTCGCGACCTACGTGTGGTGCTAGCTAGCTATTCAGATATGAAGGCAGCAATTGCTGAACAGCCTGCACCTTGCTGTGTATATGAGGAGCCAGATTTGATTATGCGTGTCATCCGTGATTGGATGACAGAGGATGTTGATCGCATTGTCATTGATAATCCTGAGGTATATGAGCGCGTCCGCAAGGAAGCAGCAAAGATTTCTCGTCGTGCACGTAATTTAATTACACTTTACGAGGGTCACTACCCAATCTTTGACCACTATGGAATAGAGAAGCAGATTGAGGATGCTTTCCACCGCAAGATACCTCTGCCATCAGGTGCATACTTGATTATTGACGAAACAGAGGCTTTGATTTCTGTTGACGTTAATACAGGCCGTCATAAGGGTAAGGGCTCTCAGGAGGAAGCAATTCTTGAGGTAAATCTTGAAGCAGTAGAGGAGGTCGCTCGCCAGCTGCGTCTACGCAACATTGGTGGTTTGGTTGTGCTTGACCTGATTGATATGAAGTCACGCAAGCATCAGCAGCAAGTATATCGAGCATTTAAGAATGCACTACGCCGCGATAAGGCACGCACAAATGTAATGCAAATCTCTGAGCTAGGCTTGCTTGAGATGACCCGCCAACGCTTTGATGCAAGTATCCAGTCACAGATGAATCTTGACTGTCCATACTGCCATGGTCGTGGTATTATTAAGTCACCATTACAGCTAAGTATTGATGTACAGCGCCGTCTTCGCTCTTTAGTAAGTCTATTTAAGGCAGAGCGCCGTGAGATTGATATTCAGGTTTGCATACATCCATCTGTGTTAGAGCGTATTCGCACTGAGGACAGCGAATTGATTCGTGAGCTTCAGGATAGCTACAAGGGCCGTCTGTCATTTAAGGCAGATCCTATGCGCCAGGCAGAGAGTTTTGCAATCATTGATGTAAAATCATCTCAAATCCTATTTAGCACTGGAGATCAAAAACCAATCTAATACCTTAAAAACATCGAAGCGGTTGGCATTTCTTAAATTTGCCTTCACCTTAAAAGCATCGGAGCGGTGGGCATTTTTTAAATTTGCCTTCACCTTAAAAACATCGGAGCGGTGGGCATTTCTTATATTTGCCTTTACCTTAAAAACATCGGAGCAGTGGGCTTTAGCCCACTTTCTCCCAAAAATTAGATATAAAAATACCGATTTTCTTGTAAATCATAATATATTATGGTAAAATACAAGAACCTTTTTAAGAAAATTAGTGCGATTTTTTAATATCAAAGTTTAAAAAACAAAATACAAATTAAAATTGTCTTAATAAAAGACATAGCATAGAGGAAAAAATTATGAAAAAATATGCATCACTAGCAATCGCAGCATTAGCAATGGGTATGTTTGTTTGCTCAATGGGCTGCGCAAAGAATGACGAAGCAACAGTAAAGACACTTCGCATGGTTACAGAGGCTACTTTCCCTCCATACGAGTATCGTGAGGCAGGTGAAATCGTTGGTATTGACGTTGATATCGTAACAGAAGCAGCTCGCCGCATTGGTTATACTGTTTCTATCGAGGATATGGCTTTTAACTCAGTTATCGCAGCTGTTCAGTCTGGTAAGGCAGATATCGCTGCTTCTGGTATCACAGTTACAGAAGAGCGTAAGAAGAATGTTAACTTCACTATCCCATATGTTACAGCAAAGCAGGTTATCCTTGTTCCTGTTGATTCTCCAATCCAATCTGCAGATGACCTAAAGGATAAGCGCATAGGTGTTCAGCAGAGCACAACAGGTGATATCTATGTAACAGAGAATATTGGTGCTCCTCAGCGCTTTGAAAATTCAGCAATCCTTGTTGCAACTCTAGTTGCTGGCAAGCTTGATGCTGGTGTGCTAGATGATGCTCCTGCTAGCGAGTATGTAAAGAGCAATCCTCAGCTTCACATCCTAAAGGAAGCTCTAACTTTCGAGGATTATGCTTTTGCTATCAGCAAGAAGAATCCAGAGCTACTAGCAAAATTCAATGCAGCTATGGAAGAAATGAAGGCAGATGGTACTATGGCAAAGATCTTTGCTAAGTATGAAGAGAAGAAGGAAGCTGCTCCAGCAGAATAAAATTCAATCTAAATGTAGCTAGATATTTTAATCTACTAAAATTTAGATAGGTATAATATATCAATGAATATAAAAAAGCTTTTAATTAAATTATTAGCTTGTGCTCTTGTTGCTACTTGCGGATTCGCTAACGCACAAGAGCCTGCTCGTAAGGTTATTCGTATGGTTACAGAAGCAACCTTCCCTCCATACGAATATCGCGAGAATGGAAGAATCGTAGGCATCGATCCAGATATTGTTCGTGAGATCGCACAACGAAATGGCTATGAGCTAGTAATTGAGGATATGCAATTTGGTTCTCTGCTTGCTGCTGTTCAAACAGCTAAAGCAGATGTTGCTGCTGCAGGTATAACTGTAACAGAGGACCGAAAAAAGGCAGTAGCATTTACCGATACATATATAGAGGCAGGTCTGGTTGTAGTTGTCCCTAAAGATTCTCCAATTAAAACTATTGAAGATTTAGCAGACAAGCGTATTGGCGTACAGTTAGGTACAACAGGCGATACACACGTAACAGAAAATAAAATTGGTCGCCCAGAGCGTTATGATAGCAGTGCTTTAGTTTGTGCCGCTATTAAATCAGGTTCCCTTGACGCAGGTGTAATAGATATCGCCCCAGCAAAGGAATTCGTAAAGCGCAATAAGGATCTGGTAATAATTGATACACCTCTGACATTTGAGGAATATGCTTTTGCAATCAATCAAAATCGCCAAGATTTGCTAGATATGTTTAACAAAACTCTTGCAGATATGAAGGAAGAGGGATTGATTAAGCATATTGCAAAGAACCACATGGGTAAAGTTTCCTCAGCACCAGTTGTTGAGCAAGTAGCTGAAGAGTCTGGTTTTTGGGAAGATTTTAAGGATGATCTTAAAACTAATTTTGTAGATGATCATCGCTATAGATATTTGCTAGATGGTTTCTTTACTACAATTCAGGTTTCTGCTGGTGCCGTTGTTCTAGGTATTTTAATTGGTTTCTTGGTTGCTGTTATTCGTAGTGCAGCAGATCAGACTGGTAAACTAAAACTTGCAAATGCAATCTGTAAGCTATACCTGACAGTTATCCGTGGTACTCCTGTTGTTGTTCAGCTATTGATTATCTATTTCGTTATCTTCGGCTCAGTAGATATTAGCAAGGTTTTGATTGCAGTTATTGCGTTCGGTTTGAATTCTGGTGCATATGTTGCAGAAATCATTCGTTCAGGTATCATGTCTATTGATAAGGGTCAGCTAGAGGCTGGTAGAAGCCTTGGCTTGTCTTATCCAAAGACAATGGTGCTGATTATTCTTCCTCAAGCTTTCAAGAATGTTCTTCCTGCTTTGGGTAACGAGTTTATCGTTCTTTTGAAGGAAACAAGTATTTCTGGCTATATCGCTCTTGAGGACTTAACAAAGGGTGGCGATATTATTCGTGGTCAAACCTATAATGCATTTGTACCTTTGATGGCAGTGGCAATTATTTACTTAATTGTTGTTGTATTCCTATCAAAGATGCTTGCATTATTAGAGAAACGCTTGAAGAGAAACGAATAATTTTGAAATAGAATTTTCGGAAATATTATTATGGAAGATAATCCTGTAATTTTTGAAGTAAAAAACTTGGTAAAAAAATATGCCAAGGTAAATGCTGTTGATGGTGCTTCTGCAGCAATTAAAAAGGGAGAGGCTGTCTTTATTGTTGGACCTTCTGGTTCAGGTAAAAGTACATTCCTCCGTTGCTTAAATAAGCTAGAGCATCCAACTTCTGGTGAAATTTTGTTCCACGGAAAAAGAGTGCCTGATAATCCACGCGCAGAAAATCATTTTCGTGAGAATGTAGGAATGGTGTTCCAGCATTTTAATCTTTTCCCACATTTGACAATTAAGGAAAATATTACACTTGCTCCAATCCAAACAAAACGTCTTACAAAGGCAGAAGCAAGCAAGGTCGCTGATGAGTTGCTGGCACGTATTGGTTTGGCAGATAAGGCTGATGCATATCCATTACAGCTTTCTGGTGGACAAAAGCAGCGCGTTGCAATCATTCGTGCATTAGCAATGAAGCCAGAGGTAATTCTTTTTGACGAACCTACAAGTGCACTTGACCCAGAGATGGTTGGTGAGGTGCTTTCTTTAATGAATGACCTTGCTAAAGAGGGCATGACAATGATTGTGGTTACCCACGAGATTGGCTTTGCTTGTGAGGTTGCAGATAGAATTATCTTTATGGATAATGGTAAAATCATCGAGGAGGGACCTCCTGTTGAGATTACAAAGAATTCGCAAAACCCACGTGTTCGCGATTTCTTCCAAAAAATCTTAAATGTTTAATTCGTAAAATTAAAATGACAGGGTAAAATTTAAAAAAGATAAACAATATCTGATTTAAGTTTTACCCTCATTAACATAAGGACGAACAAATGAACAGAAAAGAATTATTTATTTCATTACTAGCTTTGTCTTGTGTGCAAACTTTATTTGCAGGATGGACTGTAGAGGAATATAATCAAAATGGCTTAACCCATAAAATTACAGATGGTAATTGGGAAATTGGCGTAACAAAGCATTCAGATGATAATTGGTCTTTAGGTAAATTTCAAGGTTCTTCATATATTGCAGGCTCAGGTATTTTAGATTTTCGCACACTAGAAGCAGATTGCGGTGTTGTTCTTAAAAAATTCAATAATGGAGCAATGGAGAATACAGATACACTCACCCATGTTTATTTGCCAGATTCTGTTGAGACATTAGTTGGAAATACATTTCAGTTGTCAGATGCATTGGAGTTCGTGGATTTTGGTAATGGAATAACAGAAATTTGTACAAGTGTATGTGCTAATTGCAAAGTTTTAAAGAAGGTTATTCTTCCAAAAAATCTAAAGAAAATACATACAAGTGCATTTGATGGTTGTAGTGAATTAGTGTTAACACCAGCTGATATTCCTCAATCAGTTACATCTATTGGATACAGAGCTTTCAAAAATTGTAAAAAATTTACAGGAGACCTTGTTCTTCCTAACTTTACAGATCCTATGGGAAAAGATGGATATCAGTTTGAAGGAACATCTATTACATCGTTCTCTGCACCAAATCTAAACCTAATACCAATTGGTATATTTTGTAATAATGGAAGTATTGTGTCTGCTACATTTTCTGCTGCAATTACAAATATAGGCGGATATGCTTTTCAGAGTGCTTCAAGTCTTGAAAAAATATATCCTACAGAATTTCCTCTAGTAGAAAGTATTGGGCATTCAGCTTTCCGTGGTTGTAAAAAGCTAGATGTATCTATGGATTTCTCAAAGTCAAAGTTGACTTTTGTGCCAACCTATGCGTTAGTAGATCTTGTAAAAGTAAGATCTATAAAGTTACCTAAAACATTAGTCCGACTTGATTCTGAATCACTGGCATATTGTAATGTTGGTCGAGCAATTTGGTTTATGGGACCACCTCCAACAACTATTGGGACTAGTGCTCTTTATTCTAGTTACGGTGCCACATGGCTTCTGATAGCAGGTTGCGAATTTTCTGACAAATGGGAAGAGTCAGCAAATGTAATTCCACTTGAAGAAGGTGATGCAGCTAAAGCTCTCAAGCTGGCTGGTGATCTTGGTATAACGGGTGTTAAGCCAATAGGTAAGTGGACATATCAAACTAATGGAGCTACTCATTGGGTTATGAAAGAACTTCCAAAGGCAACTGTTATTTTAGTTTACTAAAGTTCCATTTTTCTAATAATATTTTTTGAGCGCCCACATTTGTTGGGCGCATTTTTCTATAATAAAATTTGTTTATTGTTTTAGTTCCAAGAATTGCAATATCTTAAAAATAGGAGTCATATGAAAAACCAAAATGCAAATTATTTAGATGCTGTAGAAACAGTTATTACTCCAGAAATGTCAATTAAAATTGAATCAAATGAGTGTTGGTGGGGTATAGCAACAACTAGCGGTTCAGAGGCTCCAATTACAGAACACAGTGAAGGGTTCTCACGTGATTTGCGTATCGAGAATTATTCAAATCAAGCAGTACCTCTTCTTGTTTCAAATCAGGGTCGTTATATTTGGAGTGATAAAGCATTCATGTGTAGTGTAAAAAATGGAGAATTTGTTTTTGAAGCAGATTCTACAGTATACATTGCATCAGCAGGAACAACTTTACGTGATGCATTCTTGGCAGCATCAAAGAAGCATTTTCCACCAAGTGGCAAACTGCCAGATTTAGCTTTAATTGCAAACCCACAGTGGAATACATGGATTGAACTCACCTACAACCAAAATCAAAAGGATATTCTTGCATATGCAAAAGCAATCGGAGAGAATGGCTTCCCTGAGGGTGGAGTAATAATGATTGATGACACCTGGCAATATGGTTATGGCATTTGGGAGTTTGATCCACGAAAATTCTCCGATCCAAAATTACTTTGTGATGAGCTTCATAATTTAGGATTTAAAATAATGCTTTGGGTTTGCCCATTTGTTTCAATGGATTCTCCTGGATATCGAGAAATGGCATTTGGTATGAAAGATGCAGGAGTTGCATGTGAGAAGGGTGGATTGATTTGTGATGCAGAAGGGGAGCCTGTTGCAGCAAAATGGTGGAATGGAAAATCTGCATCTATAGATTTTTCTCACCCTCTTGGTGCAGCATGGTTTGCACGCCAGCTTGCAACACTCCAAGAAAAATTTGGAGTTGATGGATGGAAGTTTGATGCAGGTGACACAGAGTCATATAAGGCACATTGGGTTACAAAAGGAGAATGCACTCCTTCAGAGATGTCAGAGGCATATGCAAAAATTGGTTTGGAATTTCCTCTTAATGAATATCGTGCTTGCTTCAAGATGGGCGGCCAGCCAATAGTTCAGCGTCTATGTGATAAAGGACATAGCTGGTATGATTTATCACGATTGATTCCTGATATGGTAAATTGTGGACTTTTAGGTCATCCATTTGTTTGCCCGGATATGATTGGTGGCGGCAACTGGGTTGTATTTACAGAAGCTGCACAAATACCTTTTGATCCAGAGCTATTTGTTCGCTCTGCTCAAGTACATGCTTTAAGTCCAATGATGCAATTTTCTGCGGCACCATGGCGTGTGCTAGATACAAAGCATCTTGATGCTGTTCGTTCCGCAGCATGGATTCGCATGAAATACGCACAACGTTTTGTGGAATTAGCAAAGGAATGTGCATGCACTGGCGAGCCTATGCTCCGTAATATGGAATATAATTGTCCTGGTAAGGGTTGGGAAACAATTAAGGACCAATTTATGATGGGAGATTTTCTTGTTGTTGCTCCTCAAATAGAAAAAGGAGCAACAGAGCGCAAGGTTGTTTTACCAGAAGGAATGTGGCGAGCAGATGACTCATCAATTTATGAGGGTCCTTGCGAAATAATTGTTTCCACACCTCTTGAGCGAATCCCTCATTTTGAGCGCATAAACTCCTAATGCCTCATAAGCATCAAAGCGGTGGGCATTCCTTTATTTTGCCTTTACCTTAATCTACATCGGAGCGGTGGGCTTTAGCCCACCTCCCCGAAAAAGAAAAGAAAAGAACTTACTGCTTCTTTGACCAAGAATCGCGTAGTGTTGCGATTCTATTAAATATTGGAGCACCCTGCTTTGACTCAATCGCGTCAGCGCAGAAGTATCCCATGCGCTCAAACTGAATCTGAGCACCAGGTGCTAGCTCTGCAACTGCTGGCTCAGCAAGCACAGTTGCATTTACCAAAGAATCAGGATTTAGGAATTCCAAGAAATCCTTCTCTGCGTCTGCCAGTGGATCTTCCACAGTAAATAGGCGATCATATAGGCGAACAGGTAGCTCTACTGCATGCTTTGCAGATACCCAGTGAATTGTGCCACGTACTACGCGACCATCTGGGCTTGTACCACCACGTGACTCAAGATCCATTGTGCCATGAATTTCAAGTAGCTTGCCATTCTCATCCTCAACAATATGTGTGCAAGTAAATAGGCAAGCATAACGTAGGCGTACCTCTCTGCCAATTGCAAGACGATAGAATTTCTTTGGAGGGTCCTTCATGAAGTCAGCACGCTCAACCCATAGCTCTTTGCTAAATGGAATTTGACGCTCACCAGCTGCTAGATCCTCAGGATTGTTAATACCAGTAAAGAATTCTTCCTCGTTCTCAGGATAGTTATCAATTACTAGCTTTACAGGATCAAATACACCTAAGTAGCGAGAAGCTGTCTTATTCAACTCTTCACGTACTGCTTGCTCTAGAATTGACATATCTGTGTTACTGATGTACTTTGTTACACCAATACCTTCGCAGAACTTGCGAATTGCAGCAGCAGGATAACCACGACGGCGCATACCGCAAATTGTTGGCATACGTGGGTCATCCCAACCATTAACGCGTTTCTCCTGTACAAGCTGTAGAAGCTTGCGCTTAGACATTACAGTGTATGTCAAGTTTAGACGAGAAAATTCGCGCTGCTGAGGGCGAATCTTTACTCCGCCACGCTCTACAAGCATACCAAATTCTTCAAGACGATCAATTACCCAATCATAAAGTGGACGATGTACCTCAAATTCAAGTGTACACATTGAGTGTGTTACACCCTCAAGAGCATCTTCAATTGGATGAGCAAAGTCATACATTGGATAAATGCACCACTTATTGCCTGCATGATAATGCTCTACATGGATAATGCGATAAAGCACTGGGTCACGGAAATGGATATTAGGTGATGCCATATCAATCTTTGCACGTAAGCACATCTCACCGTCAGCAAATTCACCTGCCTTCATTCTACGGAATAGGTCAAGATTTTCCTCAACTGTTGCATTACGAGTTGGGCTCTCTTTACCAGGCTCTGTTGGGATGCCACGATATGATTTCCATTCCTCTTGTGAAAGCTTGCAAACATAAGCATGACCAGAAACGATTAACTTCTCAGCTATCTCGTACATTGTGTCAAACAAATCTGCTGCACTGTAGAAATGCTCGCCCCAATCAAAACCTAACCAATGAATATCATTTTTGATGTTCTCTGCATATTCATCAGATTCCTTAGATGGGTTAGTATCGTCCATACGTAAATGGCACTCACCACCAAAATGCTTTGCCATACCAAAATCAACACAAATTGCCTTTGCATGACCAATGTGGATATAGCCATTAGGCTCAGGAGGGAAGCGAGTAACTACCTTGCCACCAGTTCTACCTGCCTCAACATCGGCTGTAATCCATTGCTGTAGAAAATGGCCTTGATTTTCATTGTTTGCTTCCTGAGATTTATTTGCTAATTCGTTTATATCCATAAGTAAAACTCTTTCCTTAAAAAATTATCATCGGCAATTTTACCATTCTTAGCGTTCTCATTCAAGAGTAAGAATACATATTTTGCCTCAGTTTGTAAAAAAAATATATGCTAAAGCATATCTTTTCTATTAAATTCTCTTTTTAAAATTAAAAGTGCGTCAAAAATATAGTTGATTTTTAAAATAAGCCTTTACTGAATTAAAGGTTTAGTGGTAATATATTAGTAATTTGTGTCAAAGGTTTTACCTACTAAAAATATATTTGAGGCTTTTATGGAATCAGTAGAGAAAAAAGCAGTTGCAATTTTTACCGCAGTCCCTAAACAACACAATTGCGCACAAGCAATTGCCGCAGCAGCAGGCAGAGAAGATTTAGTTGCGGAATTAGCTAGTGCAGGAGGTGGCCGTGCAGAGGCTGGACTTTGCGGAGCTCTTTATGCAGCAATGGCTGTTGTGAGTGAATGCGATAGACAAGCTCTTAAACGTGATTTTGAGCAGCTCGCTGGTGCCGTAGGTTGCCGCGACATCAAATCACAAGTTAAGCTGCCTTGTGTAGAGGCTGTACGCATTGCCGGAAGCCTAGTAGACAAATATCGCACACGTGATATGTCAAAAGACCTACGCAAAGTAACTATTGAGCGTAATTTTACAAAGTATGCTGCTGGCTCTGTTGTTATTCGTCAAGGCGATACTTGGGTGTTGTGTACAGCTTCTGTAGAAGAAAAGGTGCCTCCTTTCCTTCGTGATAGTGGACAAGGTTGGGTAACAGCAGAATATAGCATGCTTCCAAGTAGCACATTGCAGCGCAAAGATCGTGAAATTAAAAAAGGTAAACCTGATGCTCGTAGCTCAGAGATTGGCCGATTGATCGGTCGCGCATTGCGTGCTGCTGTTGATATGAAGAAGTTAGGTGAACGCACAATTACAATTGATTGTGATGTCCTTCAAGCAGATGGCGGTACACGCTGTGCATCTATCACAGGTGGTATGGTTGCACTCGCTGATGCAATTGATAAGCTAATTGCAGACGGAAAACTTACAGAGAACCCAATTTGCAATTTTGTTTCTGCTATTAGCGTTGGTATTTGTAATGGCATTCCAGCACTTGATTTAGATTATATTCACGATTCAACAGCAGATGTAGATTTAAATGTTGTTATGACAGCAGATGGACGTTTTGTTGAGTTGCAGGGTACTGCTGAACACGAGCCATTTACAGATGAGCAGTTAAATGCTCTTAAAGCATTGGCTGTAAAGGGCAATGCCGAGCTAGCTCGTCTACAACAGGAATGCCGTAAAAATTAGTGAACAGCAAATGTCGTGCGGATATTTCTGCATACTGCTTAATAATAAATTAAAGTTTATCAACAAATATGGGATTACAAAAGCTACGTAATAGGTTAGGGGAGTTCTGGTGGGCTTCGCTTATCTTCTTTATTGCATTACGTTTTGGTGATGCAATAAATGCTATTACTGGGTTATATGTAGTCCCAAAATTTGTTTCTCAGGATGAGCTTGGTGCTGTACTTCCTATCCTCAATTTCACTACATTTCTGAGCTTGCCTCTTTCTATTTTTATTACAGGTTATACAAAACTTCTTAATATTTGTTCTGTAAACAATGAGTGGGGTAAGGTCAAGCGCATGTATCTTGATGTGCTGCGCTATTCTGTTGTTTTTGTATTGCTTAGCATACTTTTAGTATTAGTCTTTCATAAGCTAGTTTTTGAGCGACTCCGTATTCAAAATGGCATGCTTGGTGTAGTTATTGTTGTTGCAGGAATATTAGGTGCTTTTGCACCTTTATTTACTAATACACTTCAGGGGTTAAAGAAGTTTCGCGAACTTTCTCTAGTAAATATTATTTCTGCACCAATAAGGCTTATTGTTATTCTGATAACAATGCCAATACGTCCTTTAACAGGATTCTTTGTTGCTCATGGTTCGGTTCCGTTTGCACAAATTGTTGCTTCAACAATTGCTATACGAAAGACGGTTTTTTCTCGCGATGTTTTGCAAGAACCATATCTTGATGATAAAACAAAGCGTTGGTTTATTCGTTACCTTTTATTGAATGCAATTTATGTATTTCCTATGATAATTGGAAATTGTGTTGAGACGATGGTAATACGTCAGCGTCTTGCAGCAATAGATTCGGCTGCCTATTATATGCTTTCCAGAATAGCCGAAATAGGTGGTTATTTGGGATTAACTTTAATGGTTGTTATATTCCCATTTGCTTCAGAACAGCATGAAAAGAAGAAAGATAGTGATTTGTTGCTTTTGCGTGTGATAGGAGCTTCTGCTATATTTTCTTTATTATTTGCAATATTCTGCTATTTTACTAAGGATTTAGTTTTTTCTATTTTGCCAGCTGGAGAAGAGTACTTGGGATATACAAAAGAGTATATGCTTTTGATATTTAATTTTTCTGCTTTGGCAATATGGTATTGCTTTGTAAATAATGAGATTGCTGCTGAAAGATTTTCGTTTTTACGATATCATCTTCCACTTCAAGCAATATTTATTGCATTGATTTTTGGATTGACGGGTTACGGATATTTTTATGGCTATTTGCCAAATTCATGGGTAGATTCTATACGCGATATAAATGCATGTCGCTTAGATTTTCTTTTGACCCTAATTGCTATTATTAATTTATTGCGTTTGTTATTTGCTGCTGGGCATATTTGTGCCCGCCGCAAATTCCGCTAGACCTTATCGTGATCGTAGTTGGCGGCTTCAGCCGTCCTTTGCTTCAGCCGTCTTTTGCTTCAGCCGTCTTCTTTTTTTATTTCCCCGTTAATTTTCTTGACTTTATTCGCGTAAAATGGCAAATTTATGGGCTTTAACAAACCAATGTGCCCTAAAATTTAATACAAAGGACAACCCTTTATGGCTAGAACCGCTACAGTAAATGCACCAGGTAAAATAAACCTAACCTTGGAAATCCTCTCTAAACGTGAGGATGGATATCATGATTTGCGTAGCGTGCTTCTTCCAATATCATTATATGAAACAGTTACTGTAACAGAGCGTGATGATGGTCAAATTACTCTTGAGACAGTAGGAGAGGGCGTAGATACATCAGAGCTTGGTAATTGCCCACCAGAAAAGAATCTTGCTGTAAAAGCAGCATGGTTGATGAAGGATATCAGTGGCACAAGCAAGGGCTGCCACATTCACATAACCAAGCGCGTACCAATTGGTGCAGGTATGGCAGGTGGCAGTGCAGATGCAGCAGGTACAATGGAGGCACTGCGTGCACTTTGGCTTCCAGATGTTGATCGTAAGCAGTTAGTGGAACCATCCGCAATGTTAGGTTCTGATATTCCTGGTTTATTGTACGGCGGAGCAATCCTTATGGAGGGTCGCGGAGAGATAGTTACTCCTATTTTTGATGAAGGAGAAAAGGCTGCTGGATGCTTTTGGTTAGTAATCGCTTTTCCTGGAGTTGCAATTTCTACAAAAAAAGTTTACGAAAATTGCATTCCGTGCTTGACTGACAGGTCTAAAATATGCGATAATGCAATCTATTCCGTACGCAAAGGTGATGTACGGGCGGCATGTCGATATATTTTCAACGGTTTACAAGATACCGTGTTTAACCAATACCCAGAAACGAAGCGCTTTTACACGGCGCTTGGCAATGGGGGGGCTTTATCCCAAATGCTTTCGGGCAGCGGGTCAGCAGTCTTTGGTTTAGCAGAAAGTAAGGAGCATGCGCTCGAAATACAGAGCCAGCTTCCGGAAGGGACTTGGAGCAAAGTCGTTCAGACATTGCCCGATAGTGTAATGGCAGCACATGGGCCTTTGACGCCCTGAGTTATGGTTCGAATCCATATCGGGCAACCATTTTTCCTCTAAACGAGGATAGGTTGCAAAAACAAGTCTCACATCTAAAAACTTTTTGTTACATTAATCAAAAATATCGTAAGAAGTGAGAGCTGACCGTGAAAATATTTTCCGGAAATTCAAATAGAAAGCTAGCAGGAAGCATCGCATCTTATCTAGGCATTGAGCTAGGTGCAGCAGATGTTGTTTCTTTCCCAGATGGTGAGTCCTTTGTTAAAATCAACGAGTGTGTTCGTGGCGAGGATTGCTATGCAGTACAATCAGTTTGCGGCAAACCAAATGAAATGCTAATGGAGCTTTTGATTATGATTGATGCTCTACGTCGCGCTTCAGCTGCCAGAATTACTGCTGTACTACCAATATATGGATATGCACGTCAGGACCGTAAGGATCAGCCACGCGTACCAATCACAGCAAAATTAGTTGCAAATCTATTAACAGCAGCAGGCGCAGACCGCGTGTTAACAATGGATCTTCATGCAGCTCAAATCGTAGGATACTTTGATATCCCAGTAGATCACCTACACGCATTCCCTGTGATTGTAAAGTATCTTAAGGATAAAAATTTAAAGAATCCTGTAATTGTTGCTCCTGATACAGGCAGTGTTAAGAATGCTTACTCATATTCAAGAATGTTCGGCTGTGGCCTTGCAATCGTTGCTAAGCAGCGTAAAGGTGCAGATGAGGTTGAGGCATTCTCTCTAGTTGGCGATGTTAATGGTTGCGATGTAATTATGATCGACGATTTAACCAGCACATGCGGTACACTATGCGCAGCTGCAAATCTTGTAAAGAAGCATGGTGCTAATAATGTTTATGCCGCAGTAACACATGGCCTGCTAAATGACCAAGGCCGTGAGCGTCTAAGCAACTCTTCAATTTCTGAATTGATCGTAACTGATACTGTTCCTCAAAATCACGCTCCAGAGCTTCCTATCACTGTACTATCAGTAGCAGATTTGTTTGGTGAAGCAATTAGACGTATAAATGAAGACAGTTCAATAGGAACCATGTTTTCAATGTAATGAATTTTTCGCTTAGCTGCAACAGGTCGGCAAGCGATGAGCATTGTATAGAAAAATATAATAACAGTAAATAAATACCCCGAAGTCGGGGCTAGGAGAAAATAAAAATGGCAGATGAAATCACAGTGAATGCAGAGCTTCGTACAGAGAGTGGCTCTACAGCTGCACGCCGATTGCGCCGTTCTGGCATGATTCCGGCTGTGCTTGCCAGCACTAATGGAGAAGCAACACTTCTCAAGTTGAACGCTCATGACTTTGGGCGCGCACTAATCAAACATACCATGCAGGATGTTGTAGCAATCAGCTTCGATGGTAAAGTTGTTAAGGCAGTTATGCGCGAAGTACAGCGCGATAGCCTAACCGGCGCTATCACACACGTCGATTTTGGCGAGCTTGCATAGGTTTAAGGAGAATCTTAAGTTCGGGTATTGTTTCACATAGGCTAATCGCTGTGAAAAGAGCAAAATGAAGGTAATTGCAGGTCTAGGAAATCCAGGAAATGAATATGTGCAGACGCCACACAATGCTGGCTTCGACGCAATTGATTTTCTTTGCAATTCCACAGGATGCTCCCTAAACAAGGAAAAACGCTTCAAAGCAGAAGTTGGTAAAACAACAATCGGCACAGAGCAAGTTCTACTTGTAAAACCACAGACATTCATGAACCTAAGTGGAGAAGCTCTTTCAGCAATTTTAAACTACTACAAACTAAAGGCAACAGACCTAATCGTTCTTTGTGATGATGTAAATCTTCCACCAGCTCGCCTTAGATTGCGTGCAGAAGGAAGCCATGGCGGCCACAACGGGCTACGCTCAATAATTGAGCAGCTGGGAGCAGCCAATTTTACAAGAGTTCGCATTGGAGTAGGGCGAGGAGAACACCAAAATGGTGAGCTAATCGGGCATGTCTTAGGAAAGTACTCCAAGGAGCGAGCTGAGCTAATGGCAGAGGCTTGTCAAAGAGCCGCAAAGGCCGCAGCACGTGTAGTAGAAGCAGGTATCACTACCGCTATGAATGAGTTTAACGCAGCACCAGTTCAAAAACAAGATTCAGAAGCAAAAGAAATTTCAAAAATTAAGGAATAAAATTATGCCAAGAAATTATGAAGCACTGCTAATCTTCGCAGGTAATGTAAATGAAGATTCATTGGACAAGGCTATCGAGCGCGCTAATGGTGACATTGAGAAGCTTGGTGGTAAAATTGAATCAGTTGAGAACCTAGGACGCAAGCAGTTCGCACGCGTTATGGGTAAGTGCGAGAGCGGCGTTTATGTTAAGACACGCTTCGCTATCGAACCAGATCAGATTTCTGCAATCCATGCACGTTTTGCTTTGAATGACGAGTGCTTCCGCATTCAGATTATTCTTCGCAACGAGCGCATTGAGGCTGCAAAGAAGGTTGACGATGCACGCCGTGCAGCTTACAAAGCTAAGGTAGCAGAGGCAGCTGCAGCAGCTGAGGCTCAGGCAGAGTAGGCATAAGCTAGCCAAACCTGTGTTGATGCCAATTTAAGTACAGAACCCAAAGGAGAATGTTAATATGCCCAGCTTTAATAAAGTAATATTAATGGGAAATCTCACAAGAGACCCAGAGTTGCGTCGTACACCTACAGGATCGGTCGTATGCGATATTCGCCTTGCTGTAAGCGAAACCTTTCGTGATAAAGCGGGAGAGCGCGTAGAGCGCACTGTATTTATTGATGTTTCAACCTGGGGCCAGCAGGCTGAGTCTTGTGGTAAATATCTTCGTAAAGGTATGCCAGTCTTTATTGACGGTCGCCTCCAATACGATGAATGGAAAACACCACAGGGCGAGTCTAGGAGCAAGATTCGTGTAGTCGCATCACGTGTTCAATTCATGTCGCCAATCGTGAACGGTGGCACTGCTGTAACAAATCAGCAGAACCGCATGTCCTCCGATCAAATTCTTCCTCCTCCAGAGGTAGATAGCTATCAGGCACATGAACCTATGATGCCAGATGATATGGAAGATGTTCCTTTTTAAGTTTAATTTAATAATCAAAGAAAAAAGTTAGGAGAAGCTATGCCAATCCGTAAAGATTCAAAAACCCGTAGACCTGAGACACCAATTCGCAAGAAGACTCCAAATGGAGATATTCAGGTTATCGATATTAACGATGTAGAGTTCCTTCGTAGTTTTGTAAGCGAGCAGGGAAAGATACTTCCACAGCGCCTAACCGGCTTGACAAGCGCACAGCAGCGCAAGGTTAAGCAGGGTGTACGTCGTGCACGTAGCATGGGCTTAATGATGTAATAACAGTAAAAGAAAGAGAGAAAAACAATGTCAGTAGAACTCCTTCTTATTAAGGATGTTGCAGATCTAGGTAACCAGGGTGATACCGTAACAGTTGCTAATGGATATGCACGTAACTATCTTATTCCTCAGGGCTATGCAGAGCCTCTAACAGCAGCAGCAAGCCGCCGCATCGCAAAGCTAAAGGCAGAGCGTGAGGCACGCGTTCAGGCAGCTCTAGCAGCAGCTAAGACTGTTGCAGCTAAGCTAAAGGACGTTGCTGTTACAATTACAGCTAAGACAACAGATGGCGAAGCTCTATATGGTTCTGTAAACGCAGCACAGATCGTTGCAGCTCTTAAGGAGCAGAACATTGATGGCGTTGAAGAGACAATGGTTGCTCTAGAGGACGTTATCAAGTCTGTTGGCGCTTACGATGTAGTAATCAAGGTATGCGCTGAAGTTTCTGAGACAATCAAGGTTTGGGTTGTTGCTGAAGCTTAATTAGACGCAAGTCTTCAAAAACAAAAAAAGGCACTCGCAAGAGTGTCTTTTTTTTTTATGTATGACGGGCATGTCATAGTTCTATGGTGAAAGTCCAACGGGGGGTAGTTACCGACCAACCCAATAGCGACTCCCAAGGTTTATGTTGTGAGGCATAGGCGAGAAGAAGGGATAGCGAAATCGTAGCCTAA
>JAFPBK010000005.1 GCA_017424105.1 Kiritimatiellia bacterium
TAGCCTTTTAGATTACTATCTTGAAAGACAAGTAGCTATGACATCAAGTATATAAAAGAAAAAAAATGGGTTGAACCGCCGTATGCCGAACGGCACGTACGGTGGTGTGAGAGGAGGAGTTAAAACTCCTCCTACTCGATTCCCTAATAAACCTCAACTCGCCCGAACCTCTCTCAAACCTTCTTCAAATCTAATTCCGCCTCTCCCTAAACTTAGATTTGCACTGGCTTCATTTCTATCAAGCCTTTCCCCAACCCCCGCATCAAAGCCGCCAGCAATTTTATTTGCTTCTCCTTTCCCCACATCGGAGCGGGTGGCATTCCTTTAATTTCCCTTCACCTTCACCAACATCGGAGCGGTGGGCATCCCTTTAATTTCCCCTCTCCCTTTCCCCACATCGGAGCGGTGGGCTTTAGCCCACCTCCCGAAAACAAAAAACCCACAGACTCATTGAGCTGTGGGAAAGGGATGGTGGGCGAAGTCGGACTCGAACCAACGACAGGCTGGGTGTAAACCAGCTACTCTAACCAACTGAGTTACTCGCCCTTAAAACGTGTATTAATTTAGCATAATCAGATTTCGAAATCAAGCATAAAAATACAAAAAAATTAAAATTTTTTTCGCTATATCTTTATCTTATTGTAATCTCGGTATTTGTGTTTTAAAAATTTTTTCAAAAAAATGATATTTTTCGCTTTTTATGAAAATTAAATTTCAAAAAATGCGTTTTTGCCGTTTTTTTTAGGTTTTTTTATTCCTCAAATAACTTCATTTTTTATTCAAATTTCTTAAAAATTTCCTTTTTTTGAGTTTTATATTGAAATAAAGAGTAGAAAAGAGTAATTTATTCGTAAATCTTTTAACTAATAACGAATTTTTGTATTCGTTTTCGTCAGGAGTATCCAATGAAATATAAATTTGACCACGATTTTCATATTCATTCACAATTATCTCTTTGCTCTAGTGATCCAGAACAGAATAAAGATAGAATCTTTCAATATGCAAAGGATAATAAACTAAATTCAATTTGTGTTACTGATCATTTTTGGGATGATAATGTAGAAGGTGCAACAAATTGGTATAAAATTCAAAATTTTGAGCATCTCTCAGAAATTAAGCCATTGCCATCAGATGATGAAGTCCGCTTCATGTTTGGTTGTGAAACAGATTTTACAAAAGATTTTATACTTGGAATTTCAGACAAAACTTTTGACCTGTTTGATTTTGTTATTATTCCTACAACCCACATGCATATGGTTGGATTTGTTATCCCGGAAGAAGCAGCTAACAGCAATGAACTTCGCGCAGAGCTTTGGGTAAAGCGTTTAGATGAGCTATTGTCACGACCTCTTCCTTTCCACAAGATAGGTATTGCTCATTTGACATGTCCTTTGTTTAATAATACATCACACGAGAATTATCTTCAGACGCTTGATTTGCTTCCTGCATCAGATTTGGAGAGAATCTTTTCTGTCTGTGCTGAGAAGGGTGTAGGCATTGAACTTAATATGACAGATATGAGCTTTGAGGATTCTGATGCAGATCATGTTCTAAGAATGTATCGCATAGCTAAAAATTGTGGTTGCAAGTTTTATTGTGGAAGTGATACCCATCATCCAGAGAAATTTGCTAGGGCAGCAGATGTATTTAACAGAGCAATTTCGTTGCTAGATTTGTCAGAAACCGATAAATTTCATATAAAATAATAATTTTATCAATTATAACATATTGAAAATAAGCAATATACATAATTGGTGAAAAATTTTTAAAAAAAGTGCTTGCATTAGGTGTCTTATTTGTGGTACTATATGCGCATCTTTTTGGGGAGGTAGCTCAATTGGTTAGAGCTCCGGACTGTCGATCCGGAGGTCGCGGGTTCGAGCCCCGTCCTTCCCGCCATTTTCTAAGCTGGGTCTCTTTAAGAGCTCAGCTTTTTTGTTTATACAGCAATTCAATTATGCTATATTAACTGAAAACAACAATTTTCATTTAATAAAAATAAAGGGATAATTATGATACCACCAAGTATTCCTACAGATATTCAAGTTTTCCGTGCAAGAATGGCAGTTCCTCGTGAGGAGCTGGATGATTTATTAGATGCTATGGCAATAATGGATGAAGCACCAGGTTCATGGGAGAATGTTGATACTGGAGAGGCATGGATTGAGGCATTTGGTATTGATGAGGATGAGCTTTATGAGCGTGCTCGTGAGATGGCAGATATTGCTGAGAGCGTAGATGGGCGCATACATGTTGCTCAGATTGAGGCATTGGCTCGTGAGGACTGGACAGAAAGCTGGAAAAAGTTTTTCCATATCATTCATGTTACAGATAAAATTACAATTCGTCCAATTTGGGAAGAATATGAAGCTTCCGAGGGTGAGTTGGTTGTAGATATTGAGCCAGGCATGAGTTTTGGTACAGGTATTCATCCTACAACACAAAGCTGCTTAAAATTCCTGGAGCAGCTTTCATCTGTAGGTGGCATGCTTGATAGTAAAGTAATTGATATGGGTTGTGGTTCAGGTATTCTATCAATTGCAGCACACAAGCTTGGTTATTCTGAGGTTGAGGGCTATGATTATGATCCAGCAGCAGTAAAGGTTTCCAAGGGGAATGCAGAGCATAATGGACTTACAAATAAAATTCCATTTGATGTTGCTGATGTAACTGCTCCAGAGCCATTACCACGAGGCAATGTAGTGGTTGCAAATATTTTAGCAGTTGTATTGATAGATGCAGCAAAGGCGATTGCAGCATCTGTTGACAAGTCAAAGGGGCAACATGCCTTGATTCTTTCAGGAATTCTTGAAAATCAATATGAAGATGTGAAGGCTGCTTATTTGGCTGAGGGCTTTGTAGAGAAGCAAAGTATTCAAATCGGCGAGTGGAAAAGCGGATTATTCCTCTAAAAGCAGAAAAGGCGCGCTAGCACTCGCTAACGCGCCTTTTACCTTTTTACATCGGAGCGGTGGGCTTTAGCCCACCTACTTCATCACAATCTCCACCACAGGAATTTCCACATTAGGATGCTTAATAGGCAAGCGTAGTGTAACTGTTCCTTCTGGAAGATCCTCATTGTTCCAAGATTTCTTTGCATTTTCAATATATTCAATTTCTGTGCCATCATGCAAGAATTGAATAAATGAAAACTTACCTGCCAAACCAGGAAGGTGCAAGCGAGCTAATGGCCAATCTGTAATATGTACATATAGGCGTCTTGTCTTAGGATTCCATGTGTAGCGTGCTCCATTTGGCTCAACAAATTCCTCAGGAGCCATTGTGCATCCATAGATTGAGCGACTATTGTATTTCATCCATCTTGCAAAATCATTTAGACGCTCTACTGCGCGATAATCAAAGTAACCACGTGATGTTGGACCTACATTCATAATTAGGTTGCCGCCACGTGCAACATGCTTGATAAGCATCTCAATGCATTGCTTCTCGCTCTTCCATGTTTCCTCGTCACGAGCATAGCCCCATGAACCAGAGAAGGTCTGGCAGCCCTCCCAAACGGCAATAGAGCCATCTGCATTTCTTGGTGGATATTCTGGCTGGAATTGCTCAGGAGTAACAATACTCTTAAATTCAGGTAAATCTAAGCGATTATTGATAATTGTGTCAGGAGATAGCTTTTGAACAAGCTCAACAATCTTTTCGCTTTCCCATTCGTTTCTTCCTTTACCAGGCATACCTCTGTACTCTGTCTTTGGGTAAGAGAAGTCGAACCACATAATATCGATTTTGCCATAATTTGTCAGAAGCTCTGTAATTTGGTTACGCATATATTTTGCATATTTGCGAACATCGCGTGTCTTATTCATTTCAAGAGCATCTGGATGATTTCTTAGAGGATGGATTGCATCAATTGGAAACTCTGGGTGATACCAATCAAGAAGAGAGTAGTAGAAACCAATTTTCAAGCCTTCTGCTCTGAATGCATCAACGATTTCCTTTAGTAGGTCACGCTTTGCTTGTGTTTTTGTTGCTTTATAATCTGTGTATTTAGAATCCCACAAGCAGAAGCCTTCATGGTGCTTTGAAGTGATAACAAAATATTTCATGCCAGCTTCCTTAGCCATGCGAGCCCATTCCTTTGCATCAAGCATATCAGGATTGAAATTATCAAAATACTTTTGATAGTCTTCGTTGGAAATTTCTCTATGGTTTTTAATCCACTCATTATTTGCAGGGATTGCATAAAGACCCCAGTGGATAAACATACCAAAGCGTGCTTCGGTAAACCATTCGTACTTATTTACGGATTTAGTTTTAGCGGCACATTTTTTAGTTGCACACTTCTTAGCTGTGCATTTCTTTTCTGTTGTATTCTTTTTTGTTTTCATAATTGCTCCAACAATATTTCAAAAGTAGAAATTGGGATAATCTCGTATGAGATTTTTTAGTATTGTAGCACAGGTAATGAAAAGAAATAAAGAATAAATCTTTTTGGAATCAGGTAATTTACCTATTTTGGGCAAAAAAAATGGTGGGAGATACTGGACTCGAACCAGTGACCCCTTGCATGTTAAGCAAGTGCTCTAACCAACTGAGCTAATCCCCCACTTAAAATAGAAGCAGAATTTGGTGGAGCTAAGGAGTTTCGAACTCCTGACCTCTTGAATGCCATTCAAGCGCTCTACCAACTGAGCTATAGCCCCATTGCTTCTGATAAAGTGCGCATAATGTATCATAACACCGTTAAGTATGTCAACGAATTTTGTTCTTACTGCTGAATTTAGAATAAAAAAAATTACTGAAACAATCTTTTTTTTTATATATTGATTGACAAATAAAATAAAAAGAGCGAAAATAACCTACATAAAAGATATTTCATGTACAATTAACAATTTTTGGAAAATATTTAGATATGCGTAGTATAATTAACCATCTTATTCAGCTTCAAGAACTCACCTTAATTCGCGACGAACAGCGTTCCATTAAGGGAGCTTCAGCAGACCTTTCAGAACTTAATAAGAATATTGAAGCAATGACACAGTCACTCACACCTGAGGTGCGTGTGCTTTATACTCGTTTATACAAGAAGGATCATATTGTTCTTGCACCAACAAATAATGGTTGCTGCTCAATGTGCGGAATGAAACTTGCAATTTCCCAGCTTCAATCTGTTAAGCAATGTAATTCATTGACTCCATGTCCAGGTTGTGCTCGTGTGCTTTACGACCCAACTGGTGCAAAATGGGTTGCAGATACACCAAAACGTTCTGAAGGTGAGCGTAAGGTTGGTATTGCTCGTTTCTCTTCACCAGCTCTTATGATTCCTGATTTGAAGGGTAGCACACCAGAGGAAGTTATTGCTGAATTAACTAATTGCCTTCAAGAAGCACATTTTATTGATAATGCCGATAAGCTGACAGAGGCTGCTATTGCTCGTGAAACAGTATTTGGCACAGGTATTGGCCATGGATTGGCATTCCCTCACGTACGTGGTATTGAGGGTGGCGGTTTGTCTTTAGCTTTTGGTGTAAGCAAGAAGGGTGTTCCTTTTGGTGGAGCCAAAGAAGGTTTGGCACATATAATTTTCTTCTCAACAATTCCTACAGCTGTAAGTGCATTCTATCTAAAGCTACTTGCAGGTTTGACAGATTCATTTGTTAAGGAGTCTAATACAAAGGCTGCTATTGAGGCAACAACTCAAGAGGAGCTTTGGAAGGTGCTTACAAAGGCAACTCGCTACTCTGTGAAGTAGTTCGTTCTATAATTTAGTGAGCGAAAATAATTTTGTTCGCTAAAAATTATTTAGAAACAATGAAAATACAAAATTGCATCAAATTAAATAAATCACATAAAGTACATTTATTGTTTGGTGCAATTTTTGTTTCTGTAGCAGTTTTTGCTAATACATTCCCTGAGCGTTACAATGTAATTATCAGTCGCTCGCCATTTGGTGCAATTGCTCAAGCACCTAGTGTTGCAGAGCCAAGTTCAGAGCTGACACCAGAGCAGCTACAACTCCAACAGGAGCTTGAAAAAGAAGCAGAGGCTTTGGGAAAAAATATAAAACTTACGGCAATAACCACTTATCAAGGAAAGCCAGCTGCTGGTATTATTGAATTAAATACAAAACGCACTTATTACCTCACAAAAGGGCAGTCAATATTGGGTTATACTCTCACAGATATTGCAGAAAATTCTATTTTGTTAGAAACAACAAATGCGATTGCCAATATTACAATGAGTTATGCTCCCGGTCAACCAAGTGAAATAACAATACACCCTACCTCAGGGCGTTTGTCAGTATTAAATATTTTTGAGAAAACTGTTGTTGCAACTAATAGTGTTTCTGTAAAACAGCCTGGCTCTAATTCGGTTGATATTGACAAATCGGTTAAAAAGTCAGGTGAATTAGAATTGTCTGATGAAGTTCGTAAGGCAGTGACAATTAAGGATGCAGATGGAACAGAGCGCATTTCTTTTCGTGAGTTACACAGGCTCAGAATGGAGGAGAGAAATCGCAAGCTTGAAGAGGAGCGTAAAGCCAGAGAAGAAAAGGCTCAGGCAGAGCGCAAGGCTAAGGAAGAGGAAGCTAACCGCCAGGCAGAGCTTCAGCGTATTCTTGAAGCAGAGGAAACCCTCATAGAAGCAGAAGAAAATGCTACAGAAAGCATCCCAGAGAATGAGATGATAGATTTCTCTGGTGATATGGAGCAAATAAACAGCTTCAATGAAGAAGCTCATGAAATCCCTAATGAGGAACTCCTCGCCCCATAACCTTAATTTGATCGGAGCGGTGGGCTTTAGCCCACCTTGCGCCCACCTCAAAAAAATTCCTTAATTATTGATTATTGTCGCTTTTCGTGGTAAAATTTATATATAAATTTTCTTTTACATTCCATAAAGCAATTTTTAATAAAAATATAATAAACTAATGAAAATACTTGTCATAAAGCTTAGCTCCTTTGGAGATACACTTCATGCACTTCCAGCAGTCGCTGCCTTAAAGCAGCATTATGGTGCCGAGGTGCATTGGGCTGTACAACCAAATTTTGCAAGTATTGTGCGTTGCTTTGCTTGTGTTGATAAGGTGATTGAGGTTCCTCGCCCATCTAAGCTCCGTGAATATTTCCGTGCCTTACGTGCACTCCATAAATCCGGCGAATATGATATGGTAATTGATTTTCAGGGGCTGATGAAGAGCGCATTGGTCGCAAGAGCGGCTCGTTCAAAAAAACGCATAGGTCCATCCTTTGCGCGTGAGGGCTCTCCTATGTTTTATCATGCAGTGGCAGGTAAGCGCAATAAAGAGCGCCATGCAGTAGAAGAGTGCTACGATATTCTCACATATCTTGGCATAGAAATTCCTGCAGAGCCAATGTATCCTCTGACTCTGCCACAATATGCACTTCCTGAATCTGATTTTGAACCGACAGTACGCATCGCAATTGCCCCTATGTCACGTTGGGTAACAAAAAATTGGCCAGCAGAATGCTTCGCTAAATTAGCAGAAAAACTGGAGCGCGATCTGAATGCAGCTGTTTATGTTTTTGGCGGACCTGGCGAGAAGCAGCTTGGCGATGATATTGTTGCTGCTACAAAGCATGGCGTGAATTTGTGTGGTGTAACTTCAATTGCAGAAACAATGGCCACGCTAAAGCAAATGAATGTACTTGTTTCTAATGATTCAGGCCCTATGCATATGGGTGTCGCAACCTATACACCAGTTGCTGTTCCATTTGGTCCTACTTCCCCAGAGCGTACTGGCCCTTATGGTAAAGGAAATCTTGTTGTACGAGCAAATAATTGTACGCCATGCAGGAAGCGTGTTTGCCCTAAGGGAACAACTGAATGCATGACCGCTATTTCTGTTGATATGATGTTTGATGCTGTATGTAAGCTATTGAAGCGTTAGACATCAAAAAATGATTAAGAGTGAAAAATAAATTGATATGTTAACCTCAGATTTTGATTATATTCTGCCAGAAGAGCTAATTGCTCAAGAACCACCTGCAGAGCGTGGCATTTCTCGTATGCTTGTGCTTCATCGTGATACTGGAGAAATAGAGCATAAGCACATTGCTGACATTGTTGATTATCTTACACCTCAGGATTTGATGGTGTTTAATGATACACGCGTATTTTCTGCACGTGCCTTTGGTAATTGGTCAGACACTCCTGGCAAGGTAGAGGTACTCTTTATTGAACCATCTGTGAAGATGCCAGGTGCTTGGACTGTGATGTGCAAGAGCTCACGCCCAATGCGTCCAGGAGCAGTAATGCTACTGGCTGCTGGTGAGATTAAAGCTACTGTGCTTGCCAAATATGAGGATGGCAAGGTTGATGTTTCTGTTGAAGCAGATGGCGATTTCTTTGAGATTTTAGATAAGCATGGTGTTCCACCAGTTCCTCCATATATTCACCGCGATAGTGGTGATGAGCGTGTTGAGCTAGATAAGGAACGCTATCAGACTGTGTATGCACGTGAGAAGGGTGCTGTTGCTGCTCCTACTGCTGGCTTACATTTTTCAAATGCATTGCTTGATAAACTTTCTGAAAAGGGAGTTGCTCGTGAATTTGTTACCCTGCACGTTGGTCCAGGTACATTCAGACCAGTGAAGGTTGCAAATGTTGAAGAGCATGTAATGGATGCAGAACGCTATGAGGTGCCAAGCTCTACAGCTAAGGCTGTGGCAGAGTGTAAGGCACGCGGTGGCAGAGTCCTTGCTGTAGGCAGCACAAGTGTTCGCACGCTTGAGACATCTGCAACTGCACATAATGGCATTGTTACAGCAGAGAAGGCTCGCAGTACTGCATTTATTTATCCTCCTTATGAATTTAAGGCAGTTGATATAATGCTTACAAATTTCCATCTTCCTTGCTCAACACTTCTAATGATGATTTGTGCATTGGCAGGAAGTGACAAGGTATTCAAAGCCTATCAAGCAGCAATTCAAGAAAAGTATCGTTTCTATAGCTATGGCGATTGCATGCTTATAATTTAACAATTTTTATTTTAGAGATTACGGAGTTAAAATGCTTACAAGAAGAATTATCCCATGCCTTGATGTTATTAAAAATCGTGTAACCAAAGGCGTAAAATTTCAGAATAACATAGATTTGGGTGACCCAGTAGAGTTGGCAGAGCGCTATTATCTTGAGGGCTGCGATGAGCTTGTGGTTTATGATATTACAGCTTCTGCTGAGCATAGACCTACAGACTTGGCAATGGTTGCTGCTGTGGCTCGTGCAATTCGCATTCCATTTGCTGTTGGTGGCGGTGTGTCTTCACTTGAGGATATGTCAAAGATTTTGTTAGCAGGTGCAGAGAAGGTTTCTGTAAATTCTCTTGCTGTAGCAAAGCCAGCATTGATTGGTGAGGGTGCTCGTGCTTTTGGTTCTCAGTGCATTGTTCTTGGCATGGATCCTGTTAAGACAGATGATTTGGTAAAGTGCCCATCTGGTTATGAGATTACAACACGCGGCTTCCGTAATCGCACAGGTATTGATGCAGTTGAGTGGGCAAAGCGTGCTGAGGGCGAGGGAGCAGGTGAAATCGTTGTAAACTCTGTTGATGCAGATGGCACACGCGCAGGCTTCCAGCTAGAGATTACTCAGCTGATTGCAGATGCAGTTGGTATCCCAGTTGTTGCTTCAGGCGGTGCTGGTAAGCCAGAGCATCTAGCAGATGCATTTAATATTGCACATGCAGATGCTGCAATTGTTGCTGGTATGCTTCACACAGGCGAATATACTATCAAGGGCATCAAAGATAGACTTCACGAGCTAAATGTTCCTGTAAGGATGTGCTATGAGTAATACGGATGTATTTAAGGTTGGCTGCCATTTGTCATCATCAAATGGTTATCTTGCAATGGGCAAAACAGCCCTTGAAATTGGTGCAAACACATTTCAGTTCTTTACACGAAATCCACGTGGTGGTGCTGCAAAGCCAATTTCTCAAAAGGATGTAGATGCATATTTGGCATTTGCTGCAGAGCATGATATTGGACCAATTGTTGCACATGCACCATATACACTTAATGCATGTGCAGCTGATGAGCGTATCCGTGATTTTGCTTTTGAGGTAATGTCAGACGATTTATATCGCCTTGAATATACACCGGGCAGCTACTATAATTTTCATCCAGGCAGTCATGTACAGCAAGGTGTAGAAAAGGGAATTGAGCTAATTTGTGATTTGTTAAATCGCATTCTTTCTCCAGAACAGCATACACTTGTATTGTTGGAAACAATGGCAGGAAAGGGTAGCGAAATTGGTAGAAGCTTTGAAGAGCTTCGCACAATTATTGATAATGTTGAGCTATCCCAGCAGCTAGGTGTTTGCCTTGATACATGCCACATTTGGGATGGCGGCTATGATATTGTTTCTGATTTAGATGGCGTGCTAACAGAGTTTGATAATGTTATTGGTCTTGATAGACTAAAGGCAATTCATCTTAATGGAAGCCTTAATGTACGTGCAGCACATAAAGATCGCCATGCAAAGCTAGGTGAGGGTGAGCTTCCTCTTGATGCAATTGCTCGTGTAATCAATCATCCAAAGCTACGCGACCTCCCATTCCTTTTGGAAACACCAAATGAGCTGGATGGCTATGCTAAGGAAATAGCTTTGCTAAAGCAGCTGAGAAAATAATTTTCAAACCTTTTTTGTTTAGAGGTTAAAGTATGAGTAAAAAGTATTTAACATATTGCATGAATGTCCATAAAGGCGAGGGCATTGGTGATGTTATGCAGGCAATAACAGATTTTGCCGCACCAATAGGCAAAGAGTTTTCTCTTTTTGGAGAGCGCTTTGGGGTGGGGCTTAGGCTTGCTGCAAAGGCAGTTGATGAGCTTTCATCAAATCCATTTTTGCTACAGGCATTGCTTCAGCTGATGCGTAGCAACAGGCTTTTTGCTTTTACAATGAATGCCTTCCCATTTGGCACCTTTCATGGTGTTCAGGTTAAGGATGAGGTTTATCGCCCAGCATGGGACATGCAAGAACGCTTAGAATATACAAAGCGTTCTGCAAATATTCTTGCACAGCTGCTTCCTGAGACAGTTGAGTACGGAAGTATTTCAACATCACCAGCAAATTTTAAGGCATGGAATGAGCCTCATGAAAAGGCAATTGAAAATTATATTTTAGCAGCAAAGCATTTGCAGGGAGTAGAGGAGCGCTTTGGAAAGCGCATTGTACTTTGCATAGAAGCAGAGCCAGGCTGCTATCCTGAAACAACTCCTGAGCTGATTGATTTCTTCAGACAACTCCGTGCAGCAGGACTTACTCCAGAGCTTGAACGCTATTTGGGTGTTTGCTTTGATACAGCACATCAAAGTGTAGAATTTGAAAACCTAGCCGACTCTGTGCGTCAGCTGACAGCAAATGGTATTTTTATTGGCAAGGTCCAATTGAGTGCAGCAATGGTGCTTCCAGATACAGAGGAAGGCCGTAAAATCTTGGCTCAATATAATGAGGATACATATCTTCATCAGGTAGCACAACGCCTCTCAAATGGCGTTGTAAATAGATGCGATGATATTCCTCAAGCATTAGCATTACCAAGTGAAGATGCAGCTGAGCTAAGAGTCCATTTTCATGTGCCTCTATACATTGCTCCAACAGGCATTTTAGGCAGCACAGCAGAGGAATTAAAGGCTGCTGATTTTGCACAAGCATTAGCAGCTTCAGGATGCAAGCATTTTGAGTGTGAAACCTATACATGGGAAGTTTGGAATACATGCAGTGGTGCCACAACAGACATTAAGGAAGGCTTGCTTGGTGAGTTGCGTTGGGCTCGAGAAAATTGTTTCAGTAAGGTAATTGAAAATGAATAAAGTATCATTAGATGAGCAGCTAAAGAATGCTGCAGCATATCTATCCGCTCTAGACCCTGCCACAAGAATTGTTATTTCAGCACATATTCATCCAGATGGTGATGCATATGGAACAGCGCTTGGCCTTTGCTTAGGTTTGCGTAGCCAAGGTTTGAATGCTTATTGCGTAGGTTTTAGCTCATTGCGTCCGGAGTATGCATTTTTGCATGGTATGGAATATGTACTTCCTGTAGATGCTTTAAAAGATGACGATTTTCTGATTGTTGTTGATTGCAATACACCAAAACGTTTGCCAGATGAACTGAAAGAAATATTCCCTAATATAGGTGTATCTCTTTGCATAGATCACCACATGGGTTATACAGAAGGTTTTGCAAAGCAAACAGTAATCAATGAAGATGCAGCAGCATCCAGCGAGCTAGTATATCAGCTATTGGCAACAATGCCAAAGACACGCTTTGATTCAGCAATTGCAGAAGCACTTTGGACTGGTATTGTAACTGATACAGGCCGCTTTGCCTACAGCAACACATCTCCGTTAACACTTGAGATAGGAGCAAAGCTCTTAGCAGAGGGTGTTCGCTCAGAATATATCAATGAGCAGGTATATGGTTCTCAACCATTGAAGCGACTAAAGCTTCAGCAGCGTTTGATTAGCAGCATCAATGTAGAAGCCCAGGGAAAGATTGCGATAGGCTTCTTAACAAGTGAAGATTTTGCTGCAGAGGACTGCGTTGGCTCAGATTCAGAGAATTTTGTTGATATAGTTCGTTCAATTCGTGATGTAGAAATTGCTGCGTTTTTACGCCATCCAGAGCCATCAGCACCAGTAAATTTGAGCTTGCGTACAAAGGCACCATATGATGCAGCTGCAATTTGTGCAAAGTTCGGCGGTGGAGGCCATATTCATGCAGCAGGAGCATCTGTTGCAGGAGCAACAATAGACGAAGTAGCAGCAAAACTCCGTCAAATCATCGCCTCCCTCTAATTGCTATTGCAATCCTTTTTAAAATCAACCATAGCACTTTTGTTCATCTCATTGGTGCATCACACAAGCTCCGCGCATCTCCGCGTCCTTTGCGCTCTCTGCGTCCCTTCTTTCGCACTTTTAGGCATCGCTCTTTGTGCAGGACGGGACGGCATTGCACCCCAGAGTTACCTCATCTATTCGTTATTCACTATTCACTATTCACTAATTCCGCGATAGCCAATACACGTAAATCCTGAAAAATCATCTTGGTGTGTCACACACACTAGCGATTGGCAGTTGGCGTTGCTCCAACGAGAGCAAAACTCGCCAACAACAAGCGCTAGTGTTTTGAATCATGCATCACGCGCACACAGCACCTAGCCACCACGCAAGCCACAGCATCCGCACAAATCCAAACAAAATTATAGTCAATCCTGTCAAAAACTTCGCACTTTTAGCCACCAAGCACGCCGCAGTACCTAGGAATCCTGCCATCCTGTGCAATCCTGTAATCCTGTACCCTTTTTGTTTGTTCAATACACCGAATTTAGGTTGAATTGTATTCTTGCTCCGTGATATAATAAAGTTAAATCAATGCGAGTTGATTTTGTATTTTAAGCGATTTAATCTTAATAAATGTTAACAAGAAAAATAAGGTGATATTATGCAACCAAAACCAGAATATCCACGTATGCAATTCCGCAGAACCCAATCTTGGGTTAACCTAAATGGTGAATGGGGCTTTGCTTTCGATCCTAATCGCAGTGCTTTATCTAGCGAGAAATGGAAGAATGATGATTTTTATGACAAGACAATTATCGTCCCATTTGCTCCAGAAACAAAGCTTTCAGGTATTGCAGACATAGATTTTCACGAGTCTGTATTTTATCGTAAAGAGCTTGCAATTCCTGCAGAGTGGGCAGGTAAGCGCATTATCCTACACTTTGGTGCAGTAGATTATTATGCACACATCTACATTGATGACCAAAAGATTTTTGACCATGTAGGTGGCTCAACATCTTTTGAGGTAGATTTAACAAATTTTGTTACTCCAGGTAAGACTCATATCCTAAAGCTTCATGCAGAGGATTTCCTACGCACTGGTAAGCAGGGTGGTGGTAAGCAGAGCTTTAACTACCATTCCAGTGGCTGCAGCTATACTCGTATCACAGGTATTTGGCAGACAGTATGGATTGAGGCTGTTGCAGAGGCTGGCCTAAAGAATTGCAAAATTACAACAGATATTGATAATGGTACAGTAACATTTGTTCCTAGCTACTATATCACACCAGTAAACAAGAAGCTTGAAATCACAATCAAGGGTGAGGAAACAGTTAAGAAGACAGTTGAGTGTGCTTCTGGTGCCGCTGTTACAATTAAGCTAGATAACCCACGCCTATGGTCAATCGTTGACCCATATCTATACGATGTTGAGCTACGTATGGTTGACGAGGCAGGTGCTGAGTATGATTATGTAGAGTCATACTTCGGTATGCGTAAGTTTGATGTTCGCGGAAATCGCTTCTATCTAAATAACAAGCCAATCTACCTACGCTGGGTATTGGATCAGGGCTTCTATCCAGATGGCGTTTGGACTTCACCAACTGATGAAGCATTGCGTCATGACATTGAGATGTCAATGGCTGTTGGCTTCAATGGAGCACGTCTACACCAGAAGGTATTTGAGGAGCGCTTCCACTATTGGGCAGATAAGCTAGGCTATATCACATCTGCAGAATATCCATCATGGGGCTGTGATTGGAAACTTCCAGAGGCACAATTTAATTTCATGAATGAGTGGCGCGATTGCGTTGAGCGCGATTTCTCTCATCCATCTATCGTAATGTGGACTCCACTTAACGAGACAGTATGGGTTGGTAGTGAGGCTTCTGATGTTGCTGCTTTTGACTGGGGTAAGCACACAGATTCATATAAGAACTTTGTAAAGCAGCTTGGTGCTCTGACAAAGGCTCTTGATCCAACACGTCCATGGCATGATTCAAGTGGTTATGTTCATGTTGATAATACAGAAATCTTCTCTGTACACTATTACATGCCATCTCCAGAGTCATTGAGAGATATGATTCATCCAGATAAGGAAGATCCAAGCAAGTTTGGTGTTCAGGATTCTAAGTTTGTCCGCACTTCATACAATGGAATTCCATATTTTGTTGATGAGTGGGGTGGATTCAAGTATGTACCAAAGGCAGTTGATGTTGCAGGTTGTGGATACAACGGCATTAACATCACATCTCCTGAGGAGTTTGCTAAGTACATTGAGGATCAGGCAGAGGTTATGCGCTTAGATGATGGTATTGCTGGTCACTGCTATACACAGCTCACAGATGTTGAGCAAGAGCAGAATGGTGTTTATACCTACGAGCGTGAAGAGAAGGCTCCAGCAGCAATGCTAAAGGCTGTTCTTGAAAGAAAACCAGATTGGTCAGAGTTCTAAAAAATCTGAAAAGGCGTCCTTCGGGGCGCCTTTTTTATGTATGACGGGCATGTCATAGTTCTAAGGTGAAAGTCCAACGGGGGGTAGTTACCGACCAACCCAATAGCGACTCCCAAGGTTTATGTTGTGAGGCATAGGCGAGAAGAAGGGATA
>JAFPBK010000038.1 GCA_017424105.1 Kiritimatiellia bacterium
ACAAACTGATCCAGAGTCAGTTGTGCTACCGTTACACCACGAGGCAAAAACTGGCGCATATTATACACTACCCTATAAACAAATTGCAACAACTTTTTAACTTTTTTTTCAATTTTTTTTTGTGTATAATCTATTTTGTATTAGAAAATTCTATCTTTCATAGATTTAGGAATAATTTTATTATGAAAAATAAACTCTTTAATTTCTTGAAATCAGCTGTTTTTGTCACATTTATTTCAACAATTATGTTGTTTTGCACCGCATGCAGTGCAAAAAAGCCTACTCCACTTGCCGAATTTAATCTACAGAACAATTCTGGTGCTGCAATGATTAAGTATGTAGAGCGCTTTGTTGAAATTTCTCCGCGTAATTCAGGAACAATCAATGCAGGCAAGGCTGGGCAATGGCTTTCTCGCGAAATTAAGAAATGCGGACTAAAGCCACAGGCAGATTCTTGGATTGAGCAGACTCCTAATGGAAAGATGGCTTTTTGCAATATTTTTGCAGATTATCCAGGCGAAACAGAAAAGACAATCATTATTGGTTGCCACTACGATACAAAAGCAGGGATCGGTCCTACATTTCAAGGAGCAAATGACGGTGGTTCCACTGTAGGTGTTATGTTAGAGCTAATGCGACAAATGGTTGAGAAGAAAGTAATAACAAAGCACACTATCAGATTTGCTTTTTTTGATGGAGAAGAATGCTTAGGAGATTCTTATAGTGCAAATAATGGATTACATGGCAGCACAAGAATGGCTCACACATATTTTACTACTGCTAAAGATATTCTTGATCATGTAATAATTATTGATATGGTTGGTGATAAGGATTTAGTTCTTGAGTTGCCACGTAATGTCACACCAAAGCTAGCAAAACAAGCGATGCTTGCAGCAATGGAAAACAAAGATGCTGCTCGTGTCTCTTTAGCAACTACATACTGTATTGATGACCATTGGCCATTTGTAGAACGTGGCTTTTCCGCAATTGATTTAATTGATTATACATATGGTTCTACACCAACAGGTCGTGACTATTGGCACACTCTTGAAGACACAGTAGATAAGCTCTCTCCTGAATCATTAGAAAAAACAGGTATATTAGTAATTGATATTCTAAAACTTATTGACTAGAAGTTCTAAATTCGTGTCCGAATTTAGATGAAGCAGCACTACGTGCTATGAAGCGGTGCAATGCACCATGAAGCATGCCTGCGGCATATGAAGCATTGCAAAGCAATATATGCGGTGAAATATTTCTTAATATCAGCAAGGCGAGGACGCCATGCCGCCCAGTTATTCTGTAAGACGGGGACGTCTTACAGCCCAGTTAACGTGTAGGACGAGGACGTCCTACACCCCAGTTAAGCACACACTTTAAATATTTTTACCTCATCTATTCGTTATTCACTATTATCTATTCACTAATTCTACGTACGCTCCCATACTCATTGATCTTGTGGGCCGTACACGCTAGCGATTGGCAGTTGGCGTTGCTCCAATGAGAGCAACAACAGCCAACAACAAGCGCTGGCGTATCACCTAGAACCACCACGCAAGCCATCACACGAGCTCAGCGCATCTCCGCGTCCTTTGCGCTCTCTGCGTCCCTTCCCCTTCGCACTTCTAGCCACCACGCTTTGTGCTAGACGGGACGGCGTGCACCCCAGAGATGCGATAGCCAATACAGGTTAATCTTGAAAAATCATCATGGGTGCACAGCCAGGACGACGCCTGGCTGCTCCGAGATAATTGAATCATGCATCACGTGCACACAGCATCCGCACAAATCCAAACAAAATTAAAGTCAATCCTGTCTAAAAACTTCGCACTTTTGGCCACCACGCAAGATTCTGACTTTTTTCGCTAGCCAATAAGCAAGCGTAGATATGCGCCAATAATTGCTTCGCCCCAGAAAAGATAAATTATTGCTCCAAGCGATAAATAAGGGCCAAATGGAATTTTGTCCAATAGCTTACGCTTACCACATAGTAATAAAGGCAACGCTATAACTGTACCAAGAAATGCTCCAGCTAAAATTGAGAAGCCAGCTGCTTGATAACCTAAAAATGCTCCAACTGCTCCCATAAGCTTTATATCACCAAAGCCCATTGCATATTCGTCCTGCTCTATTCTTTCTCGTTTTCTGAAATACCATGTAAAGCCAAGGCGCAATAACTGAAGCGGAACAAAGCCAGCAACAAATCCTAAAATACCATAAAGGCCACCCTGCCACCAAATACTTTGTCCATGAAGCTCTGGCACTATGAATGAAAATATAATGCCAGCTATGCTTCCTCCAATAGATACACTATCAGGAATTATATAATGATCAAAGTCTACAAATGTTGCAACTATCAATCCTGAAAGAAATATCCAATAAATTGGAACAAGTGCAGGGAAAGAAATTTGCGTCATTCCTAAAATTGTGTGCCCACCTATTGGTGGATATGCAGCTACAACAAGCACAAAAAACAATGCTGTCAACAGCTCAACAAATGCATATCGAAAACTAAATGGCTCCTTGCAATTAAAACATTTTCCACGACAAATAAAATAGCTCAACACCGGAATATTGTGATACCAAGGTATTAGCTTACCGCAACTCATACAATGCGAGCGAGGTGTTACCACTGATTGATCTAATGGTATGCGATAAATACATACATTAAGAAAAGAACCAACACATGCACCAAATACAACAGCTGTAATTGCTGCAAATAACCAAAAATGTAACGGAAGCTGCATCATAATTTTTCTCCTATGCCTTCTCTATTGGAAAACTACGCTCTAAGGTATATAGCTTACCACAGCAGTTACAACGAAATTCGTAACGATAACGCTTGCTGTTTTTTGTTTCTTCCACAAGCTTACCTATCTGCATAAACTCAATATCAGAAACACTCTTATACTTTTCTGCCACTAGCTTTTCACTGCAAGTACAGCCTGGTTGAATTGTTAATGGTGGTCCAGAAATCAAATCAGGCAAATCAAGCTCAATACGGAAGGCATGAATTGATGGACAAATAGAAAGTATCTCAACAATCTTATCTACTCCCTCTTTACTTGCAACTCTCTTGAATACATTATTTGCTCGTGGACCTACCTTATTGAATATTACAACTGCATGACCAAAATTTTGATTGTTCGCAATATTTGAGTTTACAATTGTTTCAACAGGGCATCTCATATACTTTTGGATGCAAAGCTTCAATATGACATCTGGCCAAGGAGAAACATTATTTAATGTAAATGCATCAACCTTATTATTCTTGTCGTCATAACGAATTATATCAACCTTGCTATTGCTTCCGTAGAAATAATTAAAAACTTCTGTATCACCAAGTCCTGCAAATTGTTTTTGATTTATTTCACAGCCAGTATTGTGAATATAGCCGCAAATCTCACCTTTGTGAGTAACTCTGATATGATAGCCCCCAATTGCACCATTTGAAGAGCAATTTATTTCTACAGATGCAAGGCCATCAGAATTGAGAACCAAAGCCAATGTAGAAAAAGCAGAATACAAAGTTAAAAGTGTATCCTTATCAAAATCATTATATCCTAAACGAGCCGCGATAACGCATGCACTATCACTGACCTCAGAATATAAAAAACCGAGACCCGATTCATGACAAATTCCCTGGAGGCAGACATCTGCCCAGCGCTTCATTACCATCGTGTATCTCCTGTTGTTGGGCGAGCCTTCTTAGCTGCAGGTGCATTGCGCTCTGCAACAGGTGCTGCTTGTGGGCGTGGGTCAAAGCGCTTTTCCTTGCGTGGCTTCTCTGACTTTGCATCACGTGGTGCAGCATCAAAATTATTGCGACGTGGCGGATCAAATTCTTTGCGCTTTTGAGCAAATGGTTTTTCAAAAGCTGGCTTTGAGAAATCACGCTTATCGCCTCTCTTTGCAAAAGGCTTTGCTCCATCATCTCTACTGCGACCTTTTGCTGCTGGGCGACCAAAGGAGCCACCACGTGATGGCTTACCACGTGAGAAATCGCGCTCATCACGTGATGCTGAGCGTTTCTCTGCCTTTGGATGTTTATAGTTTGGATCAAGAATTAGACATGCCGCATATGCACCATCCATTCCTGACACTGCTGGCATAGAGAAGCGAACTTCGCCACGTGTAAATTCAGGATGCTCCTTAAGGAATTTACGAACAATATCATCATTCTCTTCCTTCTCCAATGAGCATGTGCTATAGACTAGCTTACCACCTGGTTGAAGAAGCTTAGCTGCATTAGAAAGAATTGCATACTGAGTATCATTAAGCTCCTTTAGTCGATCTGGTGTAAAGCGCCACTTTGCATCTGCTCTACGGCGCTGCACACCTGTATTGCTGCAAGGTACATCAAGCAGAATTCTATCAAAACGCTCTTCTACATCCTGGAGAGAAACACGGCGAGCATCTAACTGGCGAACCTCAACAAAATCAGAAAGGCCAAAGCGTGCAAGATTTTCACGTAGTGGGTCAAGACGGTCAGCCCAGCAATCTGCAGCCAATACATAGCCATCGCCACACATACGCAAAGCAACCTGTACTGTCTTTCCTCCTGGTGCTGAGCATGCATCTAATACACGCATACCTGGTGCAACATCAAGCAACTCAACAGCACCTAATGTGGCAGGGTCTTGCACAGCAAATGCACCTTCTTCAAAGCCTGGCAATTGATCTACATGTGAACCATGAGGTACAACAACCGCATAGCTTGGTGCTGCCTCTGCTGGCTCTGCAGTAACTCCTGCAGCATTAAATGTTGATACTAGCTCTGCAACTATTGGGCCACCAGGAACTGTGCAAACAGTTACATTTGCAGATGTATTATCCCACTTACAAAGTGCCTCTGTCTTTTCTTCACCGAAGCGCTTTACCCAACGTTCTACTTGCTCATCTGGATGTGATTCACGAATTGCCAATGGAAGCACCTTCATGTTAATTTCAATTACATCTCGTGCGCGTAGCAAATTACGTAATACAGCATTTACAAAGCCTGCAGAATTTGGCTCACCTGCCTTTTTAAGTGCCTCAACTGTTGCATGCACAGCTGCATGCTCAGCCATATTTTCAAGCTTAAAGATTTGACAAGCACCAAGAAGTATTGCTGCCATCACTGTGTGATTTGGCTGCTTTGTAATATAATCTGAAACAATACTGTCAAGCAGGCGTACATTGCGCAATGTTGTATAAACTAAATCCATTGCAAAGCCACGGCAGACAGGAGCAACAAAAGATAGTTGACGATCTGGAAAATCGCCTGTCTCCATCCACTGTGCCACAATTTTAATTGCACTTACACGTGCCTTGATACCTTCATTACCTGCTGGTTCTTCTAATGCTGTCATAATGTTCTTTTCTTTCCCTATATTTGTTAGTTTTATTTTATGAATCAAATTTGAAAATTATTTTATGGTCTCTGAGAAGCCTTAATTCTTCTCTCCCGCTCACCTGATTGATATACTAAATCAGAACGCTCAAGCTCTGCCTGATTCTTTGAATCTGCATTAAGTATTGGTAATACACCACCATTATCTTTTTGATCTACACCAACACTATAAATGCGCCAAGAGGCACCATTGTTATCTAATAAATATTGCAACTCTGTAGAGCGATTCAATGAGAATGGATCTACAAGATCATCCTTTTCTAAGAGACCTTCTGCAACCAATTCATGAAGAGAAGCCGGATATGCTCCATTTGCATGTCTATACGCATTGATAGCAAAGCTTAGCATTGTTGCACGAAGCTCTGTCTCGTAATGACAAACGATCGCTGACACTGTACGCACCTGAGAAAGATATGCTGTCATAATTGCTTCGCCAATTGGGTCTACTGTATATGGTCCACTCTCAATGCCATGACACCATGCTGGCAAACCTTCTAAAATGCTTGTTGGTGTATATGGTTTACGAGCATTAACAATCAAACAAGAGAAAACACCATCAAGATGCTTTTGTGTTTCTGTTGGAGAGCCACCTAGCATTTTAACATAAAGCCCTGTAACACCACCTATGCGCTTACCTCCATAAATTTCATTTGCAGGTGCACCTGACATTTGATCATACATTGCCATCGCTGCACCAGAAAATGCTTTATAGTCATCACGTATTGCTTGCTCCAAAGAATCAGGTGCATAAAGATATTTGCGAACCTTAGAATTAAATTCCTTTACTTGGTCATAAGTAAATGCATGCTTCTCTGCACCCATACGAACTTCTGCAGAAAAGGTGCGAGCGATTTCTGCTGCAAGGCCACGACCAAACACGCCAGTACCACGTAAGGATGTATGCATATAATGCAAAGGCTTAAGCCAAAGCGACATTGCTTCGCGTTGATATTCTGGTGTAGGATGTGTTTCCAACTGACCTGCTACTTGAATATTTTTAAGAAGCTGATACTCCATTAACAACAGAGAAACCTCTGTAAATGGAACTGCTCCATATTCTGTTGCATCAAAGCCAGGTTTTTGATCAAGAAGTGCAGTAAGCTTATCATGAATTGGTGCCAGCTCTTGAGCACGAGCAGCAGCATAAGGAACAACAAACTCTTGCGAATAGCCATTGATAAGATAATGACGATATGCTTGAGTAAGCTGAGGTGATTGAGCCTTATTAGAAGCAAGCAGTTCCTTTGCTTCTAAATGTGAAATAAGGTCAAGATTCTCAGGTGTTGCTCCAATGCATTCTCCCGTAATGAGAGGTGTTGGCCAAGCATGCAAATCCTTTGAACGCTTTTGGAAGAATGATGCAATTGCAAAAACAATAATTACAAGAACAACCATTAGCACCCATCGCGCTTTACGGGAAAGATTAAATTTTTTCATGATAAACTTATCTCCTCTAATCAATCAAAATATTGACCAATTAGCTCTAATTAAAATCCAAGATTACCAAATGCACTGCCTAGGCTGCCAAAGCCACTACCTCCGCCATTGCGATTGTTGTCGCGGCGATTATAATTATCGCGACGCTCCATGCGGCGGCTGTCGTTGCGTCCATTTTGTCCTGCAGGAGCATCACGGCGTTCACGGCGCATTCCACCACCAGCGGCACCAGAGCCAGGAATGCTCTTCATAGACAGAGAAATACGATTACGCTGCTCATCAACAGCAAGCACAGTAACCTCTACCTTCTGTCCAACCTTCAAAACATCTGCTGGATTTGACACAAAATTATCAGACAACTCGCTGATATGAACAAGACCATCCTGATGAACACCAACATCAACAAATGCACCAAAGTTTGTAACATTTGTAACGATGCCAGGAAGCTTCATACCTGCAGACAAATCTGATGGTTTCATTATGCCTTCAGCAAAATTAAATACCTCAAATTCCTTACGAGGATCACGGCCTGGCTTTGCTAGCTCTGAGATAATATCGTTAAGCGTTGGCAAACCAATCTCATCAGTTACATAATTCTTAATGTTAATCTTTGAGATAAGAGAAGAATCCTTCATAAGTGTTTCGACTTCGCAGCCCATATCCTTTGCCATCTGCCCTACCAGCTCATAGCGCTCAGGATGAACAGCACTTGCATCAAGTGGATTTTTTGAATCAGCAATACGCATAAATCCTGCGCACTGCTCAAATGCCTTATTACCTAAACGAGGTACCTTGAGCAAATCCTTACGTGCTTTGAATGGACCATTCTCGTCACGATACTTCACAATATTTTCTGCAATTGTTGGACCAATACCAGAAACATAAGTCAGAAGCTGGCGGCTTGCTGTATTTACCTCAACGCCTACTGAGTTTACGCATGACATTACCACATCATCAAGCGAAGCCTTAAGCTTTGTCTGATCAACATCGTGCTGATATTGACCAACACCAATTGATTTTGGATCCAACTTTACAAGCTCAGCCAATGGGTCCATCAAGCGGCGTCCGATTGAGACACTGCCACGAACTGTAACATCCTTATCAGGGAATTCCTCACGAGCAACCTCAGAAGCAGAGTAAATTGATGCACCACTCTCGTTCACTGAAACAATAACCATTGTTGGAGGCAAGCCAATTGAGCGAACAAAATCAATTGCTTCGCGACCATATGTTCCATTACCTACAGCGATAGCCTCAATATTGTAACGCTGACACAATGCTGAAATTATTCCAGCTGCCTCACGGCGCTGTACATCTGATGCTGCAAGCTGAATTACGCAATCATACAAAAGCTTACCCTGAGGATCAAGGCATACAACCTTGCAGCCTGTACGAATACCTGGGTCAATAGCAAGCACAGCCTTGCGTCCTAATGGAGAAGCCATTAGAAGTTCACGAAGATTTGCTGCAAAAACAACAATAGCCTCATCGCCTGCCTTATTGAACAAATTCATGCGTAGCTCAACCTCCATTGAAGGAGCCATTAGACGCTTATAGCCTGCCTCAGCAGCCTGAGCAACTTGATCTGACAGACTGCTCTTACCAGAAACAAAGCGACGCTTTAATAAATCAATTGCTTCATCTGCTTCTGGGCGACATGAAATAGAAATAAAGCCTTCCTTCTCTGCACGGAACATAGCAAGCAAGCGATGTCCAGAAATCCCTGCTACTGGGTCAGAGCACTCAAAGTAATCGCTGAACTTTGCACCCTCTTCCTCTTTGCCTTCGATTACCTTTGTTGTAATCATTGCACTGCGAGCATAGAAATCACGCATCTCGGCACGAGCCTCAGAATCCTCGTTAATCTGCTCTGCAATAATATCGCGAGCACCAGCTAGTGCTGTAAGTGCATCAGGCACCTCCTTGCTTGCATCGATATATTGTGCAGCAAGCTCTTCTGCTGACTCAGCACCATCTTGAGCCATAAGTGCTGTTGCCAGAGGCTCAAGACCGCGCTCACGAGCAATCATTGCCTTTGTTCTGCGCTTAGGTCTGAATGGCAAATAAATATCCTCTAGCACAGTGAGGCTCTCAGCAAGAGCAATTTTCTCTGCCAGCTCATCAGTAAGAAGATTACGCTCAGTAAGAGATGCAATAATAGAATCGCGGCGGTCATCTAACTCCTTAAGCTTTGCCATGCGATCACGCACCTCAGAAATCTGCACTTCGTCCATAGAGCCAGTCTGCTCTTTACGATAACGTGCAATAAATGGAACTGTTGCATCAGCAGCCAAAAGTGCTGCAACAGCCTCAACCTGAAATTCCTTTAATCCTAGCTCTGTAGCTATCTTTGATGAATATTTCATCGTACTCCTTTAAGTTAATATTTTAAAATTCGTTTTAGGCAACTGCTAAATATCTATCTTCACAATCTTGCGAATAGTTAATGCACCTAAAATCAACATAATTGCTACAACGAACAGGCAAATAATACCAACCGTTGATTTTAAAAATGGTCCAAATAAGCCTGGCTCTAAAATGTGAAGAACAAGTCCAATCACAATTGGCATCAAGCTCAACACAATACCTTGAAGACGTCCCTGTGCTGTAAGAGTATCAATACGCTTCTCAATACGCATACGCTCACGAATTGTGTGGCTGATTGAGGAGAAAATTTCTGTCAAATTACCACCTGTCTTACGTGCTGTTTCAATAGAAAGCACAACCAGTGTTAAATCCTCACTGCCTACGCGGCGATCCATGTTGCGCAATGCCTCTTGGAAGCCAACACCAACGCGTGTTTGATGAAGCATTGTTTCAAATTCTTCTGAGATTGGGCTTTCTCCATTAGCAACAACATGCTCCATTGCTTGCATAATACTAAAGCCAGACTTCATTGCATTACTCATGCTTGTGAGAGCTTCAACAAGCTGAATATTAAAGCGATTTCTACGGCGTATCTTCAACCACATAATTATGTAGCGAGGAAGGAACAAAACACTGCATCCCAAAATCAAGCAGATTAGGATGCGAATCATCACCTGGAAAAGAGTACCAGAAATTCCACCTGTCATGATAAAAGAAAACAAAGAGACAATAATTGCTGCCAGCCATGAGATTTCGGCAATGCGGCGTGGTGGAATAAAGAGGAACATATCCTCAAGTGAGCGAGATGTTTCCTTTGTATAGGTGTTGTTATAGGATTGTGCTGCTGTAGAGAAGGCAGACAAAGCAGCATAAGCGAACCCAGTAAAGCACGCTGCCACAAGCACCATAATAAAAATTGTAATAATATCCATAGAAACCTCACACGCTAATAAAGACGCCTTAAAATACTATGTATTTTATCATAAAATTTAATGTTTCGCAATGTAGAAACCATTTTTTGAGATTCTATTTTACAAAACAAGAAAACCGCTAGTGCAAGTACATTGCACCAGCAAAAAAAATTAACGATAAAATTACTCTTTTTAAATCAAGACGATACCCTAAGCGCTAAACAATTTATTCAATCGTCTAAACGTCTCACGAATTACGATTTTTACGCAATGCGTGCGTGCAAAGCACGCTAGGCCCGTTTTGAGTACAAGGCCGAAAATACGAGAGGAGCGTGTCGCTATCACTCACGCACCTCTCGCCTCCGAAGGCTCAGGCGCAGAGCGCCTTCGTATGCGCACTGACTATCTCAGTTGCGCATGATTGAAATTTTAATGATGTGTGAGGAGCCCTACACAAATTTCGGGCACCTCACACCCTGTAATATTGTTAGATGAAGCAGCGCAAGCGCTATGAAGCGGTGCACAGCACCATGAAGCATGCTCCTTTAAATATTTTTACCTTAACTATTCGTTATTCACTAATCACTATTCACTAATTCTGCGTACGCTCCCATACTCAATGATCTTGTGGGCCGTACACGCTAGCGATTGGCAGTTGGCGTTGCTCCAACGAGAGCAACAACAGCCAACAACAAGCGCTGGCGTATCACCCAGAACCACCACGCAAGCCATCACACGAGCTCAGCGCATCTCCGCGTCCTTTGCGCTCTCTGCGTCCCTTCCCCTTCGCACTTCTAGCCACCACGCTTGCGTCAAATATGCGCAGCACGGGGACGTACTGCACCCCAGTTATTCTGTAAGACGGGGACGTCTTACAGCCCAGTTAACGTGTAGGACGAGGACGTCCTACACCCCAGTTAAGCGTACTCCCTAGAAATCATGCGC
>JAFPBK010000039.1 GCA_017424105.1 Kiritimatiellia bacterium
GCCTTTTAGATTACTATCTTGAAAGACAAGTAGCTATGACATCAAGTATATAAAAGAAAAAAAAATGGGTTGAACCGCCGTATGCCGAACGGCACGTACGGTGGTGTGAGAGGAGGAGTTAAAACTCCTCCTACTCGATTTTTTATGTATCGCCATTGACCACGCGTTTACGTACGCTCCCATTCTCAATTATCTTGTGATTGTATGGAAGTTGGAGTTATCTTGGTGTGGCTAGGCGTCACCCTAGTTTCCAACAACAAGCGCTGGCGTATTACCAAAATACCACATAAGCCATCACACGAGCTACGCGTCCTTTGCGCACTTCGCGTCTCTGTCTTTTGCATTTTTAGCCATCACATTTAGTGTCAACTGTCGTTTTTATGTTAATTGTGCGAAATATCTCAGATTTAAGCTGTTTGGTGTTTAAAAAATAATATTCTTGTGATAGAATATGTATAAAAGTTTAAATTAAAGGATTTTTTATGACAACACAAGTTCCAGATGCTACCGCTTATATCCAATCTCTACTTGATAAGGGTGGTGAGGTGATTATTCCTGAGGGAACATATCGCATTACCTCAACATTGAAAATAAATAGCAATACTCATGTAAAAGCACACAAAAATGCACGCCTGTTCCTTTGTGGCGATACTCCAAAGTATAGAGGTGATTTCCTTTTGGATAATAGCGATCATGTTAATGGTAATGAAAATATTACTATTGAAGGTGGTATTTGGGATGGAAATAATCAGGGTAAGTATAATACAAAGGATCCTGACCTATTTAACCCAAATGCTTGGTCTGGTTCAACCATGAATTTCTTCCGTGTTAAGAATTTGAAACTACGCGATATGGTATTTGCAAATTCTGTTATTTATAATTTGCGAATGTGTCGCATTGATACATTTGATTTCCGCAATATTTTCTTTGAAAGTGAACACCTTGCATTTAATCAGGATGGTTTGCACTTTGCTGGCTTTATCAATAATGGATATGTTGAAAATGTACGTGCACTAAGCAAGGGACAAACAAATGATGATATGCTAGCTCTAAATGCAGATGATTCAATTGTTCGTTTGGAAAATCTAGATCTTGATTGTGGTCCAATTGAAAATATCTACTTCAAAGATATTTATGCAGAGGATTGCCATACAGGTGTGCGCCTGTTAAGCGTGGATTCACCTATCAGAAATATTACCATTGATAATATGGATGTTGGTGTTCGCTGCTATGCTGTCAATATGGATGGTGCTCGGTATTGTCGTACACCTCTATTCAAAGAAGAAGATAAGCCGGAAGGTATTGGCTACATAGAAAATGTTAAGTTCAATAATTTCAAAGCACATTTTACTTCTAAAGAAATAGATAATCCTCTTATTTGCTGTGAAGGTCAGACAGATGGTTTTGAAATCAATGGCTTTGTGCGTTCTTCCGAGTTGGAGGTAAAGCCAAACAATCCAGTATTGTTTGTACGTAATGTTCGCAATATGTCTGTTAAGATAAATGAAGAGAATGATGTAGTACTGAAGGAAAAGAGCGATAACTTTATTTCTGAAGGTGAAATTTCATCTATTAAGATAAATCGTTTATAAGTCAGACTTTAGGGAGTGTGTGAAATGTCAGAGGGCATGACACAAGGTAGAGTTCGCGTAGATATCTCTGCAGAAGTTTTAAAAGAGAATTACAAAAAGATTTGTGCATCAGTTGCTCCTTTGGGAGTGATTTCGGTGCTCAAGGCAAATGCTTATGGTCTTGGAGTCAGTGCCATTGCAAAGCTGCTTGTTCAAGAGGGAACAAGTGCTATTGCTGTGGCAGAGTTAGCTGAGGCAATGGCAATTGTTGACCTGCCTTGTACAAAGCTTATTTTAGGTACATTGCTTCCTGATGAGGTAGAGGAAGCAATAGCTAATGGCTTTCATATTCCTCTGTGCGATTATGAGCAAGCTGAGCAGTTTGATGCCGTTGCAAAGCGATTGGGTTGTAAGGCACTCTGCCACATTGCTCTTGATACAGGAATGAGTCGCGTCGGTTTTGATGCCCATAATTGTATAAGTGATTTACTACGTTGTGCAAAGCTTTCAAATATTGAGCTTGTTGGCATGTTTTCGCATTTCCCTCAAGCATACGAGGGTGATGAGGGTAGTCTTGCGCAGATTGAGCTTTATAAGCAAGTACTAGCTACTTTGGAGGCAAATGGGGTTTCATTAGAGTGGCGACATATTGCCAACAGTGATGCGATAAATAATTTGCCAGAGGCTTGCCGTGCTCCATTTACGCATGTTCGCACAGGAATCAATTTGTATGGTTCTTTTGATATAATTGGTAAGCGAGCATTAGATTTGAAACCTGTTTTATCAATTAAGACACAGCTTGGACAAGTGCGTATGGTAAAGGCAGGTAGCACAATAGGTTATGGACGCACATATACTTGCCCAAGGGACATGCTTGTAGGTGTGGTAGCAGCCGGCTATGCAGATGGCTTGCCTTTGGCATTATCCAATAGAGGTTCTTTATTAATAAATGGTGTGCCTTGCCCAGTATTGGGTCGCGTATGTATGGACTATACAATGGTTTCGCTAGAGCAGGTGCCTACAGCAAAAGCAGGTGATGAGGTTGTTTGCATTGGAAAATCTGGGGCACATTCAATTACTATTGAGGATTGGGCAAATTTAAAGAGCACACATCCGTATGAGGTGTTGTGTGCAATTGGTTCTCGTGCAGTAAGAAATTTAGTTTAATTATAGTATGAGTTTAAAAAATATTTTCAGCATTTTTAAGAAAAAGACATATACACCAGGAAGTATTGGTGAGGTTCTTGCTATAGCATTGCCGCTGATCATAAATGGCTCCGCATACACCATTATGCAGTTCTCAGACAGATGGTTCCTCGCCAAGCATAGTGAGGTTGCAATTAATGCATCAATGCCAAGTGCTGTTTTATCCTTCACAATGCTTAGTTTGATTACGTTTGTTGTTCAATATTCTTCTACTTTCGTTGCACAGAATTTTGGGGCGGGCAGAAAAGAGAATTGTGTGTATTCTGCGGTTCAGGGTATGTGGCTTGCTATATTAGGTTTGCCAATATACCTATTGATGATTCCGATAGGAGAATTGCTCATTAATACGTTTAACTATGGTCCTGAGCTAATGAAGGCCTTTAAGATATATTTCCGCTGGATGATGTTAAGTGGTGTTTTTGTTGGGTTTAATTTTGCTCTCGGTGGATACTTTACTGGGCAAAACAGGCTTATGCCTAATGTGATTGCACAGGTGATTGGCTGTATTGCAAACATAGTTCTCGACTACATCTTTATTTTTGGAAAATGTGGTATCTCTGAATATTGGACAGGTATTCGTGGTGCTGCTGTAGCAACCGTCATCTCAACCACAATCCCTTGTGGGATACAGTTTGTTTGGATGCTTAGAGACAAGCTTGTTCGCGAGCTTGGATTGCGTGAGGTATTTAAATTTAGACCAGCAGCTTTCAAGAGCTTGCTAAAATATGGTGCTCCATCAGGCTTTCAAATGTTTTTTGATAATGGATGCTTTTCTGTTTTTCTATTGATGGTTGCCACATTGCCAGCAGTTCAAGCAGTTGCAAGCAATGTAGCGTTCAGCCTTAACAATCTAGCATTTTCACCATTATTAAGCTTTGGTCATGCAACTTCTATTGTTGTTGCGCAGCATAAGGGGGCAGGAAATGACAAAATTGCAAAGAAGTCAGGTTGGTCAGGCTTAAAGCTTGGCTTGTGCTACATGATGATAATGTTTGTTGTTTTTGTGGTATTCCCTCGCTCCTTAATGGGACTTTTTATGCCTCTTGATTGTGAGTTTACACTTGATGAGCTGGTTGGAATAGGAAGGCAGCTTATGCTTATTATGGCAATTTGGGGTATATTTGATACAGCAAATATCATTTTTATTGGTAGCCTTAAAGGTGTTGGTGATACAAAATTTGTTATGACATTGTTGCTCGTTTGTGCTTGGGCCTTTTGGATGCCAGGTGAGGTGCTGATTTTCCATTTTAATCTTGGAATTGTTTGGTGCTGGATATGGATGGCAGTATATATTGCTGTGCTTGGAATAATCTTTATGGTACGCTGGCATAATGAGAAGTGGCGTGAAATAAAGATCTTAAATTAGTTTTTAGGCCATTAAGTTCAGTTGCGATAAATAAGCATAAATCCTGCGAATTTATCTTGTTGTTTATACACACTAGCGATTGTTAGTTGGGTAATTGCTCTGACAAGAATGCAATGAGTAAACCAACACGAATGCTGGTGTGTTTTGTGGTTCCCATAATACCTATTAACCCTCATTCGTATTCATTCGTGCGTATTTGTGTTTTGCAAAAGAGCACATTCGTGTACACATATTTCTTGTCTTTATAAAGCTCAAAAGTGCAATAATTTGTTGAATTTTTTTATGGTTTATGATAAGATATTAACCATAAAATTTTATAAATGGAGACGATTATGGCAACTAACAGAAAAACAGCAAAGGTTATTGATTCAAAGGCAGCAAAGTCAAAGACTACTTCGCCTAAGAATGCTAAATCAAATGATGCTGCAAAGCCAAAGGTAGACAAAAAGGCTCAAACCACGAAAAAAGTGGAGAAATCTAATGTAAAGGCCAATGATGCAAAGGAAAATAAAAAAGCAATTGCTTCCTCTGTAAGTAAGGTCTTGCCAATTACTAATACAAAAAAGAGCAAAATTTCTACCATTCAAAAGGCTGTTGTTAAAACAGTTGCTAAAAAGGCAGAAAAAGGGGACGTAAAGAAGTCAGCTGCAACTACTGCATCTGCTTCAAAGAAACCTGCTGGAAAAGTTCCTGCAAAACCAGTTGCTCCAGCAAAGGCTAATCCTCCAAAAAAGAGTCAGGCTAAGCCTGTAGCTCCAGCAAAGAAGCCTGAGCCTGTAAAAAAGCCAACTCCAGAGAAGAAGCCTGAACAAGGGAAGAAGTCTGCTCCTGCAAAGAAGCCAGAGCCAGCTAAGCCTGCTCCAAAGAAGTCAGCAGAAAAGAAACCTCTGGAAAAGAATACTGAATCTGTTGAAAAAAAGGTTGAACCAACTAAAAAAACTGAGAAAAAGCCAAAGATTGAGAATAAAAAAGATTCTCCTATAAAGGAAGATGCTAAAAAGGCTTCAGTTAAAAAGACAACAGAAGAAAAGAAAAAAACAGATGTTAAATCTGAAGAAAAAGTAGAGCCAAAGACAGAGGAAAAGGCTTCTTCTACTAAAAAGTCAAAAAAAACAACAACAAAACAAGCTGAAGAAAAAACAAAATCACAAGTAAAAACTTCAGAAAAGGAAGAACCAAAAGCTACTGAACCTCCTAAAAAAACGGTTCCTCATAATTTGGTACTTCCTCCAATTGTTCTATCTAATTCTAATGCATCATCAGCAGCAGCATCAAAACCTCATCGTCTTACAAAGTCTGAAAGAAATGAATTAGAAAAAATGCTAAGGAGTGCCTATAATCAAAAGAGAATTCTTGTTGAAGAGTTTCGTCAACAGTCTCTTAATCGCGATGATGAAGTAAATCAAAATGAAGATGGAAGTGATGCTAATACTCGCGAAACAGAACTTCAGCATGCTACACAATTAGAAAATGAAATGCTTGCTATAAAAGGTGCTTTGAGAGGTTTAGAAGAGGGAACCTATGGAATTTGTGCTGCTTGTGGTCAGCGCATAGATATTGAGCGATTAAGGGCCAAGCCTGCTGCAACACTCTGTATTGTGTGTGCTAGAAGAAGGGATGACAATAATTCTCAATACTAAATAGCGGAGAAAATATTTGATGAGCGTTAGAAAATTTATCGCTATAACTGCTGGCTTGGTAATTGCCTTAGATCAAATTACTAAGCTAGTAGTAAGTAAAAGTTTGGAATTACATGATTCTATTCCTGTAATTCCAAACCTGTTTAATATTTGTTTGGTGCATAATGATGGCGCAGCTTGGGGAATGCTTTCTGGGCAGCGCCTATTGCTTGTTGCACTTCCTATAATTGTTTGTGGTGTATTGTGGTTTTCAAGAAAAGAAATTGCTAAAAGTGGAAAACTTGAGCAATTGTTTCTCGGGTTATTCCTTGGTGGAATGTTTGGCAATTTAATTGATAGAGTAATTTGGGGCTATGTGATTGATTTTCTTGATTTTTATTGGAAAAGTTCCCATTTCCCTGCCTTTAATGTAGCAGATTCAGCAATTTGTATTAGCGTTTTTCTTTATATTATTAGTATGTTGTTTTTCTCTAAAAAAGAAAAAAATGCTATAGTTGATGACGATTCAGGGGAAGGCTCTGGTAATGCTTAGTTGGCGTACTCCTTTTTGGCTTTTTATCTTTTGCATTTGTGCAACCGTAATGACATTTTTTACTTTGAATTATTTGCCACATGGCGATGTCAGATCGGTGCGTTCTTCTCTGTTGCCATATAGCAGACTCGATGCAAATGAAATAGTTATTAGATTTACAGATACAAAAAAAGAAATTAAATGTATTAAAAAGAATGGTGTCTGGTATGTTGATGATGGCTATTTAGTAAGAGCTAATGCAGACAGAGTTTCTCTATTGCTTAATGCTTTAGTTGGGGATGCAATTCGTGAGCGCATAACAAAGCGTCAGCGAGATCGTAGAGAACTTACTTTAAAAGATTTTGGTTTAGAAAATCACAATACTGAGCTTATCATTAAAAGTGGTAAAGAAGAGGTTGCGATTTCAATAGGAAATGCCGCTCCTTATGAGAATACTGTGTTTGTTATGTCAAGTAATTCTTCTGAGGTATATATTGTAGAGGGTGTATTGCGCGACATAATTCCAACAAATATTGATGATATTCGAGACAAAACTTTATTCCCACATTCAATTGCTCTAATAAATAAACTTGAGATTTCTTCTGGAAAAGAGAATTCATTTGTTGTAGAAAAGGATTCTTCCAGTGGTATTTGGCAAATGACATCGCCTGTTCAAGCACCAGCGTCAACTGCGGTTGAAGAAGTGCTACAGAGTTTAGGCTTTGCTTCAATTAGTTCATTTGTTTGGCATCCAGTAGGAAATATTGTGTCTAAGAAAACTATTTCTGATTATATCTCTCCATACGGTTTGGATACCACAGAGGCACAGTCTTTAATTCGTGTTTGGTTAGCAGGTATAGCAGATCCTATTGAAATAAGAATCGGCCGCCCTTTACCAAATGATTCAGGACTCGTATATGCATTTTCTACAGTAGATAATTCTGTATTTACTTTAGATCAAGCAACAATAGCACCTTTCTTTATGGGCTTTGAAACTATGAGAAATCATAGCGTATTTACAATGTCATCTCATAATATTTCTAGCATAAGCTATAAAAATCAATCTGAATTTTGCCTGCTTTCCTTAAATGAAGTAGGAGATTGGGAAATATCTATTCCTTCAAAGCAAAAGGTTGATATGGGAACAGTTGAGGATTTTGTTTCAAAACTTTCTCTTATTTCTGATAGTGGCATTGTTGATGATAAATTGGAGTTGCCTCAATCATTTGTACAGCTGGATGTTGTTGATAAGAATGAAAAAAATAATCAGTTTATTTTCTATTATGACAATGCCCAGTATCCAACGAATGTATATTTAAATACAACAATGTCATCATTTAATACGCGAATCTCACCAGAAGCATTACCAGAAGGATTTTTAGACAAAAATTTTGCTGCTAAATTCAGAAGTAAAGAGATTTTTAATTTCGAGCCTACCGGTGTGCAAGAGTTTACTATACGCAGAGGAACATTTGCACAAAGTGCCTATTATACAGCTGCTGGAGAATGGCGCTCTAGAGATAATTCACACGGAGAAATTTTTGTTGAGACAGCAATTTCTTTGATAAAGGAATTATCTGCATTAAAGGCAGAGTGGGTAGAAAAATTATTTGTAATTGATGTAAAAACATATGGCTTTGCAAATCCACAGGCAGAGTTGTTAGTTGTCTTTTCTAATAATATAGATCATCCTTATGGTATGCCAACTGCGATAATTCAAGTTGGTAATCAACTTCCTACTGGCGAATATTACCTTCGCATAAAGGGAGAAGAGGAGCTGTTTGTTGTTAGTGGTGAATTTGTTAAGAAACTACTTGAAGCAAAACTTTATTAGTTTAAAAATCATAGCATTTTATAGTAATTGAAATTTACAATGAGGTTTAATATGGAAAAAGAATATTTGTCAAATAAGTTTAAGCATATACTTCATGGTGGAGATTATAATCCAGATCAGTGGCTTGATGTTCCTGGCATAATGGATAAGGATTTTGCTCTTTTTGATTTGGCTGGAATCAATTCTATGTCAATTGGTATTTTCTCTTGGGCAACATTAGAGCCACGCGAAGGTGAGTTTGATTTCTCAATGCTTGATGAGCTCTTTGAGCGTGCAGAAAAGACAGGTCGCTATGTTATTCTTGCAACACCATCTGGTGGAAAGCCTGCTTGGATGGCAAATAAATATCCTGAGATTAATCGCATGTGCATACCTGGCTTTACAATTGCTCCAGGCTGGATGGTTAAGCGCTCTCTTGTTCCACCAGTACGCGTTGAGCATGGTGGCCGCCATAATCATTGTCCTACCTCACCAATCTATCGTGAAAAATGCCGCATCATAAATACAAAGCTGGCAGAGCGCTATGGTAATCACCCAATGCTTGCTTTCTGGCATGTGTCTAATGAGTATAATACTGGTTGCGAATGCGATTTGTGCCGTGCAGCATTCAGAGATTGGCTAAAGAAAAAATATAAGACACTTGAGAATTTGAATCATAGCTGGTGGACTCCTTTCTGGAGCCATACATATTCAGATTGGGAGGAGATTAAGGCTGTAGATGTTTCAGTTTCATCAATGTGCGTAGATTTCCAACGCTTCTGCTCTGAGCAGGCTCTTGATTTTTATAAGGCAGAATGTGCTCCATTGCGTGAGATTTCTCCTAATATCCCTGTAACTACTAACTTTATGTCTGGTCCATTCCATGATTTGGATTTTTGGAAGTGGGCAGATGAGATGGATGTAGCAAGCTGGGATGCTTATCCTCAATACCATGAGCCTGCAACAGATAATCGTGATACAGCAATCTATTTCTCATTGCATCATGATTTGTTCCGCTCACTTAAGGGTGGTAAACCATTTATTCTTATGGAGTCTTGCCCGGGTCCAACAAATTGGGGTGTGTTGAACCGTCAGCTTCGCCCAGGTGTGCATCGCATGAAGTCCCTTCAAGCAGTTGCTCACGGCTCTGATACAGTTTGCTACTTCCAGCTACGTAAGGGCCGTGGTGCATCAGAAAAATTCCATGGTGCAGTAATTGACCATGCGGAGAATCCAAATGGAAGAATGTTCCGCGAAATTGCAGACCTGTCAAAGGATTTGAAGAAGATAGAGGGTGTTGTTGGATGTCATACACCTGCTAAGGTTGCATTGATGTATGACTGGAATGCACGCTGGGCTCTTGAAGCCAGTGCTGGCCCAACAGATCATTGTAAGGAATATTTTGCAACTGTATTAAAGCATTATGACTATTTCTGGTCAAATGGTATCCCAGTTGATATGGTTGGCCCAGACAGCAATCTTGATAAGTATTCTCTTGTAATAACACCTTCCTTGTATATGGTAAGCGAAGAGCTTTCTAAGCGCTTTAAGGAGTATGTTGCAAATGGTGGTACACTTGTAGCAACATATCTGACAGGTGTTGTTAACGATACAGACTTGGTTCATATGGGAGGTTTGCCAGGAAATATGCGTGACCTCTTTGGTATATGGGCAGAGGAAATAGATTACCTATATCCTCAAGAGGTAAGTAAGCTGACAGCTACAGGCACAAATAAGTTTAAGGGTGATTTTGAGCTTGCAAATGTTTGCGAAGTAATTCATGCTGAAGGTGCTTCTGTACATGCAACATTTGCTAATGGCGACTACTATGATGGCATGCCAGCAGTTACATGCAATAGTTATGGCAAAGGTAAGGCATGGTATATTGGCGCAGAAGGTAAGTCTTCAGATATGCTAATCAGCTTCTATGAAGATTTAACAGCTGAACTAGGTATTGAAAGCTGCTTGCCAAATGTAAAGCTTCCTTATGGTGTTGCTGCCCAAGTTCGTGAGGGCGATGGTGAGCGCTATGTATTTGTAATCAACTACAAATCAACACCAGCTGAGATAACTCTTCCAACAGAGCAGTATGATATTCTTGCAGAGGAGACTTGCTCTGGCACAGTGACTCTGCCACCATATTGCGTAAAGTGCTTCTTTACATCAAAGAAATAACCTTTTAACCAAATAGGGTTTTATATGAAAATTAAATATCTTGTCGCTCTCGCTCTGGTGCAGTGCGTTGTATTAGCACACCCAGTAAATCCTATCAATAATCCTGACTATCAGCTTAAGCTTGTTGATGAGATTATTTGTGCAGAGGATACCTCTCACAAATATACTCAACATGAACTAGGCAATATAACAACAAAGGATATTTTAGGAAAGAAATGCCGAGTAATAGAGCCAGGTCGTGCAAGCTATTTTGCATATGAAATTGGCCGTGGAAAAGGACTAAAGCCAGGTGCTGCATATTTTCTTGCAATTGAATATCCAGAGGATTCTCCTCGCTCATTTATTGTAAATAATTTTGGCGACACAACTCGTCTTGGTCTGTCAACAGGTAAAACCTTTGGTGATAGCTTAGGCTCTCGCTATGTTGGCTCTAATCCAGAGCTGATTGATTATCCTCTTTCAGGTAAATATGAAACAGCAACTCAGCTAATGTATCTGCATCATCGCACTGCAAATGATGAGAAATCAATCCTACGTAATGGCGCAACAATCGAGCGCACAGCAGAGGATGGCTTTGTTGTTGCTATTGCACAATTCGGTGCTCATGGTGATCCATTTAATGCTGGAGCCGCTGTATATCGCATCGCACTATATGAGGTAGGTAATCCTGAGGCATTGGTAGCAAAGATTAATTACCCACATGAAGGTCTTCCTCGCCGCCATCTGTTTTGGCGTGAAGAAATGGGAGATGGACCTGTATCTGGTTCTCCAGAGAATCGTGCAATCCCAGATGCTGTAGATTTCTATCGTTATAAGGTAAATCTGCTGCATTATCTTGCAATGAATACATATTGCCAAGATATGCTTGAATTTGGACATAACCAGTGCTGGGATTCTTCTCCATTTGGTGGAAATGATTGGTATTTCCAGCCTCAGGAGCCACAGCGTTGGGAGAATATTTTAACAATGCTTACAGAGCATCCTGATTTGTATATTCTTCCATATTATGAATACGCAGGTGGTCGTGGCGGAGATACAAATAAAGCAGTAGGCTCTCGTTGCGTTTGCTTGAATGTAAATGGCGAGAGAATGTATACACACATTAGCTGGTCTGGCTATCCAGTCGCAAATGTTGATTTTGCTGACCCAATTTTCAAGACAGACATTAAGAAGCTAATGAATGCAACAATGAGTAAATTCCTTCGTGATATACGTTTCAAAGGAAAATTGAACTTCCTTGGTGCATGGTTCCGTCCACGCCCAGAAGCAAATCCAATCAGCTTCAATGATAACGATTTGAAGCGCTATGAACAAGATACAAAGATTAAGGTAACTCGTCAGCAACTTGAAGAAAACCCACAGCTTCTGAATGCATATGTAGATTGGTTTCTTTTGCAGCGTAAGGATTGGATTGAAACAGTCCGTGATTATCTTCGTAAGAGTGTAAATAAAGATGCCGTTGTCTTTTACACAACAGATCATTCCGAGCCTGGTCGTGGTTGTGGTTTGGATGGAATAGCAGCAGATAAGCCAGAGGAATATGCAACTCTATTTAAGAGTGAGCCAATCACAGCATTATTTGCTGCAGATGAAGACAAGGTAGCTGATGTTTCTGCTTTTAACTTTTATCCAATTGAAGATGCAGTTAAAAATTATGCATCTAATATCCAGAAGCCAATGTGGACATGGGGTAAGTGGCGCTGGGATTTAGGCTGTCCTCAGCCAGATCCATTGAATTACAAGGATTCAGAAGGTGCATTCATGTCATATACATTTAACAGATTGTACACAACAAAGAATGAGCGTGATATGGAGACATTCCGCGCAAAGGATGGTTTGCTAATGGTTCGCCATTATTCTTTGAATGAGAATAATCTATACTATAAGCTTTCTGAGGATAATCAGGGTGAGTTGCTTGGTTATTTCTGTGGACAGTTTGACCGTGCAGGCAAGTTTGGTCCATTTGCTGAAGTACAGGCATTGATTTACGGTGATCCTCGTTATATTGGTTATTTAGCACCATTAAATTTCGGACGTCTATTCCCTGAATATTATCGTAATTTCAACCAAGCATTTCTTGCTTTGCCAGCAATCCCAAGCTATCGCATAGCTGGCATTTCTGAGAATAGCAATATTCATGCTCGGGCTTATACAACAAATGGACAAGGCACATATTATGCAGTAGCAAATCTGGGAATGACAGATTTTACAGGTGTAGAAATTTGTGTTCCAAATGCTGTTGAGATAGAGAACCGTGTTACAGGTGAAATCTATAAGGCAGAAGACGGAAGAATCAAGCTTGATTTCTATGCAGGTCAGCTATACACACTTTACACAAAGTAGGGTATAAGATTTCTCTGTTTTTGCAAGGATGACTATTTTCTTGCTCCATGTAAAACGGCAGTTGGATGTAAATCTGACTGCCGTTTTAGTTTAATCCTACGAAATCATCTTGGTGCACAGCCAGGACGACGCCTGGCTGCTCCAAGATAATGCATCACGCATCACGCACACACCACATCCGCAAAAATCCAAACAAAATTATTGTCAATCCTGTCAAAAACTTCGCACTTCCAGCTACCACACTTACGATTTATAACCATTTTTAGGCTTATGTTTGCTAAATTTCTTTCTTGATTTTTTGGGTTGTTTTCTCAAAAACCTGTTGCTTTTATTACCAAAGAATTGTAAAATTATTATTACAAAATTGTCAAAGGTTTTCACATATACAAAATAACAATAATCTCTAGGTTTTAAAATGAGCGATAGCGATAAAAATCTAAGCAATCTAGATGCACTTCTAGATGGTTTTTCAATGTCAACATCATGGGCAAAAACAACACCTGATCAGCATCTGACCGATATATCAAAGTATGCTGACAAGCAGAGCTCATATGGTGAAAGAAATGATAAGAATTTTAAGGGTGAAAAACGCCCACGCACAGATAAGCCTGCTTTCCAAAAGAAAGATACTTTTAAAAAGCAAAATAATGCAGGCGATGCTGTAGATGGTGAAAAACCACGCAAAGAGATGAAGTTTGAAAAGCGCGATTTTAAGAATCGCCCACCTCGTGAACCTCAGGAAGTACCTTTTGAAATTCGCTTCTTGCCAGAGTCAAATGCTCTTACAGTTATCACACGCAAAATTCATAGCAATCATAAAGCAATCCCTCTAAAGAGCATTGTTAAGCTATTTCAGGAAAATCAGAATGCAGTTCTTGCTCGCTTGGAGTATAAAGAAGAGCACAAGGATAAGCGCTTTTATCAATGTAAAAAGTGTGGCTGGTTCTCAGAGGATGAGCAAGCAACAATTGCTCATATGAAACAAGCACACTTTGATGAAACCTTTGAAACAATTGAAATTGATGTAGAGCCACCTGCAGGTAATTATTCAGCAGTTGCTCGCTCAAAGATTACAGGTAAGCTTATTGCTCCTCCAAATCATCATAGCTACAATTCTGCTGTTCGCAAGATGAATGAAACTGAATGCCCAGACGTTTCAGAAGATAAATTCCGCGCAGAGATTGAGCTTGTACGTGATGCAGAAGCAGTAGAGGAGTGGAAGCAACTTGCAAGTAAGCAGCTACGCTATATGCTAAAGTTGTCTGATAAAGCAACTGAAGAGGAGCTTGCTACTCGTGAGATGATGACCTTTGATGCAGCAGATAAGTACTTTATGGATGAGGTTGTTGCTCGCAATCTAAATAGAAATCGCTATGTGATTGCTTCTCTGCCTGTAGTACGTGCATTACCACATGGATTTATGCCTCGCAGTGTTCTTCATGCATGGGACAGAGAGCGTCATAATCCACTAGGCTCATTATTCTTTGCTGTTCGTGGTGGTTTGAAGAGCCGCAAGCTTGTTATCTTCAAGATTGCATCTGAGCACAGAGATGAATTTGTAATTCGCAAGCAGCCACAGGTTTTAGATGTAACTCATGCTATCGCAGAACTAAAGGCAGTAATTGAATACATTACTCAAAATGTTTGCTGCACACGTGGTGAGCTATTGGCAGCTCTAATCCCTGAAGGAACTTCAGAGGAGGATGCAAAGAAGATTACTTCTCAATTGAATTGGGTAACAGAGCGTGGCCATGTAATTGAGTACCATAATGAGGTGCTTGTATTACCAGAGCCACATCCTAAATATCGTAAGCTTCAGACTCCTACAAAGGAAAAGCTATCTTTGACAGCTGATGCTCCAGCAAAGGCAGAAGAGCCTGCTACTGAGACTCCAGCAGAGGAAGTTAAAGAATAATTTATAAATAACAAACAAAACGTATAAAGGAATTAAATTATGAAAGAGGAACGTCCAAATTTTAAGGCTCTTGCTGCTCAAAAGCGCAAATTTGCTAAGCCTGATACACGTTTAGTTGGTCCAGCAACAACAATTGCAATTACACCAGTTGCTGATGGTCGTGCAGGTGCTTATGACGCTAATGTTGAAAAGACATGGCGCATGGCAGAGAGAGTATATGACCTAATCAAGAATAATGTAACTCTTCCAGACGGCTCTCCAGTACGCGTAGTTGTAGCTCCAGAAATCGTTTACGGTGCTCGCACAGGTGCTCTTGCTCAAGAGTATTATGCAAGCCAGGGCGTATGCGCAAATATTTGGGTTGCTCGCTCATGGTGCTATAGCGATGAGCTAATGAGTGCTTGTCAGGGTATCGGTTCTTCTGAGTGGCAGCAGGCTGCTTGGGGCCTCAACCAAACAGATCGTCCAGGTGCTGTATGGCTAAAGGCATTTTGCGCAGCTATGGATGAAAAGAAGCGTCCAATTTTCTCTATCTACAATCCAGACCTAGAGGATGAGGATGGTCCACTAAGCGAGTATGTTGAGACACGCCTTCTACGCTTTGCTCGTTGTGCAGCAGTTGTAGGTTATATGCGCGGAAAGAATTTCCTAGGCATCGGTGGTGTATCTATGGGTATCATCGGTTCTGATATTCGCCGCAATGCTCTACACGATTACTTTGGTATGGGCTCTGCATCTTTTGATATGTCAGGCTTGAATACTCGCACAAATGCAGGCTTCTATGACGAGAAGGAAGTAGAGAAGGCAACAGAGTGGATGAACAAGAATTTCAAGATGGTGTTTGGCGAGGGCTGGCGCCCACGTAAGCCTGCTGACCTTGTTCGCGAGTGCTGCAAGAACACAATTCTTGTTCGTGACCTAATGGTTGGTAATCCATCACTTGCTCACCGCAAGATTCCTCACACAGATGGTTACGAGTATGTAGAGTGGGCTCAGGGTTACAATGCTCTTGGTGCTGGTACTCAGGGTCAGCGTCAGTGGACAGATGGTCATCCAAACTTTGACGTTACAGAGTCAATTCTTAACTCAATGTTTGACTGGAATGGCTTCCGTGCTCCATATGTTGTTGCTACAGAAAACGACTCCAAGAATGGCGTTGGTATGATTGTTGGTAATCTACTTTCTGGCGGTATGTCACAGCTATTTGCTGATATTCGTACAAACTGGACATGTGAGTCAATTAAGAAGGCAACAGGTGTTGACGTATCAAAGATTTGCCCACGTGGTATCATTGACAAGCGTAACTCTGGTGCAGGTGCTCTTGAGTACAGTGTTGATCTTTATAAGCTTTGCGGCATGCCAAAGACAACCCCAATTTCAAAGCTAATTGATAAGTTACGTGCAGACAAGAAGCTTCAGGATAAGGTATTCAATGCAATTGCTAAGTCAACAACTTACATGCGTGCAGATTTGACATACTTCCCAGGCGATGGTCTATCTAGCCACTATCGTACTCCTGGCGGCTTGCCAATGACAGCATATCGCTACAATATGGTTGGCGATAAGTTTACTTGCTCAGTAGTTGAAGGTGAGACAGTTGAGCTACCTAAGAAGGTTGCAGATGCAATTTCTAAGCGTACTGACCCAACATGGCCAGAGACATATTGGACACCACGTGGCATGACATCATTTGAGTATATGGACAAGATTGGTCCTAACCATGATGGCAACTGCCTAGGTTTGATTGGTGCAGATTTGATTACTTTCAATGCAATGCTTCGTATCCCTGTAGATATGCATAACATCGCAGAGGAAGATATCTTCCGCCCAACAATGTGGAATCGCTTCGGTGGCGATGACTTCAAGGCTTGCGAATATCTTGGCCCAATCTACGGCTAATATAGCTTAATCCGCAAAACAAAAAGGCGAGTCGCGAGGCTCGCCTTTTTCGTTTTTCTCGATTTATGACTCGCTTGAGCGTAATGTCATTTAGGAAATACAATGTGGATTGGTGGAATGAGTCGAGCAATACAACTAATAATAATCGCACACACCGATAAATAGTAATTTACTTACTTAATGACAATTTGGTAAATTACTATTTATGAAAGTTAAAGCATTGTTTTTGTTTGTTACAATATGTTCTATTTGTAGGGCTGACATCATTCAGTTTGATGCATCAGCTAGTGATAGAATTTTGGTAACAAATATCTCAAAAGTAGTTTCTTGGAGAAGCGTAAATTCGCCAACAATACTTAGTCCCGTACACGAGGACTCAAGCCTTTGGAGTCAACCTTGCTTAGAAACTAGAAGAATATGCTTTAACGATGCATCACCACTTGAGTTTGCTGGTGCCGACACAAACTTGTATAATAAGATAATTGTTGTTGCAGATTGCAATAGCCTTATGGCTTGGTCAACTCTAATTGATACCATCCTTGCGCTTACTGCTAATCCTGTGGCTTTCTCTAATGATGTTTTTACATTTTCAACAACTAATTGCATTGGTTCTTCTAGTATAATAATCAATGGCGATGAAAGCGCAGAGATTCCTATAAATAGTAATTTCATTGTTGAATTTGTACTTAGTAGCCCAACTAATCTAAACAACATTTTTATTGGTGGTTCTCCCGCAACTCCTTACTGGAATCGTCCTTGGGATGGATGTATCTACGAATTATTGCTTCTAAACGAATCCTTAACAGAGCAACAATACTCCGCTTTATACACATATCTTTCAATAAAGTATAAAATAGAAGTAAGTGTCCCAGTGTGTGTAGATAGCTACGATATCCTTAAAGAGTTAGGCGTAAAGGCTGGCTCGGTATTTACAACAATAATTTTGTGGAGATAGCACATGGATTTATTGTTGTTGGTTGCTAAATATGGAGTAATAACTGCTGGGCTTTTTGTTGTTGCAAGCTCTGCCTCAAAGGAGCTAAGCTTATTATTTGCAAGAATCCGAAAGCAGAGCAAATTTGTTCAGCTCTGCGTCTTTGCATTTATTATGACAGCTGTAGTCTATGGCGGGTCAAAGCCCTCAACAAATAGCGTCACCACAAGCACTGAGCCCTTGAATAGCTTTAATTCAAATGTCAGTTCAACGCACTCTGCCACCACAAGCACACACACATTACCACAATGGTATATAGAGCATGGTTACTCAAGCACCGACACCGATGGCGATGGCATCCCTGATGCATGGGAGCGTTGGACACACACAAAGCCATTATCCAATGATGCTCTAGTCGATTATGATGGCGATGGTGTGGACAACATTATAGAATTTATGTATATGTGCGACCCAATCCGCAGCGACACAGATGGTGATGGGCTAAATGACATGATTGAGATTGATGGTTTAGTAGCTAGTATCAAGGGATTAAACCCAGTGGTGCGAGCCACATTTGATATTCCTGAGCCAGACTTAGATGGAGATGGCATTACCGACCTTTGGGGCGATAGCGGCTATTATTTGTTTAGAGATGTGAATAATGATGGCTTTGATGATGTATATGCAAATAATATGCCTGCAGCAAGTCAAAACAATTTTGATATAGCAGTAACAATTACGACTACTCGAACAGCATTATTAAGTAGTGAATTTGGAAATATGCTTATTGCTCCTTGCACAAATAAAATCGTTAAGCTACGGCTTTCTGATAGAGCAGATGAGGGTAGTGTTTCATTATCAGCAGTACCAGATGGTGTGAGCATCTCTGGATTGTGGAAAGCACGTATGGACATTGCATTTTTACCTAGAATGGGACAAGCTACTGAAAAGAATAGAATTAAACTCTATGATGGATTTTATGTCGATTTTGAGAATATGACTACTGATTATGTTGGATACATATCTCCTATTAACAGTAGAAGCATAAATAGCAATTCTAATGGGAAAGTACTTGTTTGTTATGTTCCTAAATTTTTAAAGATATATAGTAATGGCGAATCTATTTGTTTGTTACATGGACCAAATCATGATGTTACACTTGACGTATGTGAAGAATTGTTGCCTGTATCTGTATCCTTAGGAGATATAACTTACGAAATGACTGAGCCAACAATTGATTTATTAGATATATTTAACACTGCCACATTAATGTGTGAAGCATTAACGATTCGTGTATTTAAAGATGATGAGCAATATCAAGAAGTTGGGATTGAACAAGACTTTCATTTGTATTTAAATCAATTATGTTATCCTTCTACAACAAACATAACAGGAGTGGCAGAATATCGCTCTTTAAATTATCTGGATTCCGCTAGTCATGAACCACGAATAGAGACCGAGATTGTTACATTTGGCTCAAATTGTCCAGTTGCTACAAATGTCAATGCAGTTATTGGTTTTTCTCATAATAAAGTTAATACACGAAATCTACCAATTATTTACACTAGTGATTCTAGAGACTCAAATACAGATCATTGTGTTGGAGTAAGGTATGAACCTTCGCTCGTGATACTTTTTGATGATTTCATGGATGGTTTTAATGAGTACAAAAATAAAATACATTTTAAAGTTAATGGTCAACAAATGGATTCATTGCTTTTAGCATACGGAGGATTGCCAGATGGAGTTGCTCCTATTGTGTATTATATTGAAATGTGTTTAAATGAAAGTGGAAGAGTTTTGGATCGACTATGGATTACTGCATTTATATCTACTGATTTAAATGAATTTTCAATCTGGTATCACTCGAATAAGTCAGATTTAGGATGGTTTGCAGCATTGCCTAAACCATATAGGTTAATTAGGAATACAAATGGTAAAATCTTTGACCCAGAACCAGATTCTCCTGATTATTGGAGTAAACCATCAAGCATAAACTCATATCTTCACCATAATGCATCCTACGAAATGCGTACGGAAACAACTTTGACACAAGGTAATCAAGCATGTTATGATGCAAATGGAGTCATAATAACTAATACCATTGCTGCAGGAACAGCAGACCGATATGCTCCATATGATAATTACGGATTAATTCGTTTAAATGACAATCACAGAGAATTTGATGTTTGTCCATTTTTGCAAGCAATAATTTTAGATGGAAATCCATGTATTCCAAATGATTTTTTAATTCCAACAAATTTAGATAGACCATGCTTATATCAAGGTTCGTTTTTAAATAAATATTTGGAATGTAGACCAACAATACTACCACAGGAATAATAGTATGAAAAAAAATCTTTTAGCAACTGCTATAATTAGTATTACATTTAATGCTCTTAGCTTTAACATTGGAACAAATGCATTTGAATTTGTGTTTGAAGACACAGCAATTCCTATTCAAAACCAAACTTTGATCTCTCTAGATATATCTCAACATTTTGAACTTTGTGGAAATTCTGTCGATGTTTTTTTTGCTTCATCTACAAATGGTGTCCTATTTTATAACAAGATGTGTGTGGAACCATTTTTAGGAGGGATTGATAGACAAAAAAAAATTAAAATTCTTGAAGGTACAAATTTTTTTGTAGTCAGCAAAGTGTTGAGTGATAAATTAACTTATGGTTTAAATACTCACTCTATATATACAAATGCATATTCTACATGTACAAATTTTGTAAATTTTCTAAATTCTGATGACTTGCAAAATATTAGTTCAAACTACATAAAAAATATTTTCTATCAAAAAGGGGTGAATGATGCCATTTATCTGTCATATAGGGAAGATTTTATTAATGATTTGTCAGGTGTTCAATTTTTCTACCCACCTAAATCGTCTTTTTACATTATGGAAGCAGGCTTTAATGGTGTAGCTCAAGAAACGGTTTGGACTTTTATTCCTTATCGCACAAGGTCAAAAAGATTGAATTGTTACATTGCTGTATTCTTTAACAATTATTGGCATTTGATTTCTCCATATGATCCAGTGCTAGAAGAGTTTTTAGGAAAAACAAAAGAAAAAGTACAAAATTCTATTTCTAATGATAATTAGTGAAATAAAGCCTCTAGAACGCAAGGGTTTTGTATGTAAATTTCCACCAAATTTATCGTGGTTTAAGTCTCTGCGTCTCTGCGGGAAATAAAATCCAACACAACAACATCTGTGTTACAATAGCACCAGTGTCAACATACCTATCCGTGTACACTCAATTTTCGTGACTTTTCGTGTGTTTCGTGGTTACTAAAAATGCGTCACGTGCACCACATACACGGATTTGTCGCTCTCGCTCTTGCCTTCGGTGAAACGCGGAGAAAACGGAGAAAAAGAGGCACGGAGAGTTGCTGTGTATTTGGAAGCACGAAAAGGTGCTTCATTTTGTGGATTAGAATGCAATTTTTTGTGCCTATATTCAATACAATGACTATTGACTTATGTTGATTTGAGGAGTATAATCGCTTGTAAATAAATTGGTTGTGAGTTGTTATGAATTGTTTTTGGGGGTTGATTAATGAATAAAAATAGGCTTGTTCTTGTATTGGTTGTAACAATTATATTTATATTTGGGTTCGTTATAAAGAGTAAGCATAAACAAAATATCCGTACATGCGAAGAAAAGCCACTTGTGATTTATAGTGTTGAAAATATTGGTTTGGATGATGAATGTTTTGAAAACATACCAACAAACAAGCTTATTTCAATAATTTGTCAAAGCGACCCTCTTGACGCGTCTGTAGATAGATTAGAATTTAATTCGGAAAAGAATGATGCAGCAAATATTCTGTTCTCATTGCCTAGATTGCCTGATGGCGTTGTTAAAGAATTGTCTTTAGCTGTTGTTCGCGAGTCCGAAGATATTGTTTGGAGAGATTATGCTATCCAGTTTTTAGGTTTGGCTTTGGAGAAACGACAGACAAATAAAAGCTTTATTTCGTCTGAAGATGAGCTTTTGGCAAATAATGTTTTGACAAAGGCTCTTGAAATGAAAGAAGGTACTTTAGCAGGAACAGCTTTATTTGCGTTATATAGGGCGAATCCCGTAGATGATGAAATAATTGAAAATGCACTCATAATTGTTAATGATTCTACATATTCAGACTCTTCTTTTAATGCAGCATTTTTATTGTTGGAAGAAAAAGCGTATTCAGGATTATCAAGTCTTGCAATGAAAATTAGTACAGAAACAAATCGGACGATATTTCAGCGTAATATCGCCCTTGCTGTTCTTAATAGAATTGAAAACACTAATTAATCGTAAATCGTTTTTATGAAAAATATTAGTTGACAAAAAATTATAAAAAGAGTAACCTTAAAACAAATACTGGGTTATGTTTATGTTGTTTGGACGTAATAATTTAGGGAGTGTTATGAATAAAATGAATAATATTATATTTTTAAAGTTCTTAGGTATTACTTTTGTTTTATTTTTGATTCCTTTTGCATTGTTGGCAGATACAACGCTTTCAGAAATGTCTGATTTCAAACAATTATTAAAATCACATCAAATAAATAATTTGCCATCTCCATCTGTAGTAACACAAAATATTGGTCGTGTTTACATAGATAAAACTTTTGATAAAATAGATTCGTTATTCCAAGCTTCTACAGATAATGTAGCAACATTACTTTTGTATGAAGAATATGATTCTGGGGATGTAGTTCTTACAAATATTGTGACGGGTTCTTTTGTTGAGATTGAATCAGAAGAAAATTATGATCCAATGTGGATAGGGAGAGAAGTTGATAAAATTAATGAATCATATCTATCAGAATTAGTTTCATATTATGACCCTTCATTGATTGTTGTGTTACTAGATTTAGTAAAAGCCGACACTTCTTCCATTGTGGAAAATAATACATTTAGCGATAATTCTCTTTTAAATTCTGGTGACATAATTTTGTTAGAAAATACACCGCAAAATGACGTATCATTAGATTTAAATGTGAGTGCATTGGAGGAATTTGATTCTGATATACAGGAATCTATGGAGTTTCCTGGTTATGCATTGGGTACTATTGCATCTTATTATGAGTTCCCACAAGCGTTATCTTCTGTGCCTGATTTTTCTCAATACACGCCATCTTTAATAACGGTAGAGCCAAATGTTAATCACCCTGATGCTGCTCAGTGGAGTGGATTGCCATTTACCGCAAATCATAAATTCGGAGCTGTTTATGAATTTGAATTATTCGCCCCCTATACTGGATATTATACTTTTCGTATACAGTCTGACGATGGTTCATTGATGTATATAGATGGTGACCTGTTTTTAAATAATGATGGAATACATGGCAGAGAATCTAAGTCAGATTCGATTCGGTTAACTCATGGCTTCCATCATATTGTAGTTGAATACTTTGATGAGGGGTATCGTGCGGGACTACAATTGTTTTGGGATGGGGCAGATTTTGCTGAACAAATAATTCCATCTAATAATGTTTATCACATAGTAGGTCAGATAGATACCGATTCTGATGGTATGCCAGATTGGTGGGAAAATCACTATGGCTTTAATCCAAATGATGGTAGTGATGCTACGCTTGATGCAGATGAAGATTCAGTATCAAACCTTTCAGAATACAATTTCGGCACTAATCCATTATTGGCGGATACAGATTCTGATGGAATGACAGATGGCTGGGAACTGAATTTTGATGGGTTTGACCCAGTATATTCATTGGATGCTGTTTCTGATTTTGATGGGGATGGACTGAATAACATAGTAGAGTTTCAAAAGGGTACAAATCCCAATAATAAAGATACAGATGGAGATGGTTTTTCAGATTATGAAGAGTTAAATGGGATGGAAAGTAATCCGCTAGTTGCGGAATTTACACCAAATTGGATTGTGTTAGACCGAATAGTTGGCTCAGATATAGTGAATGCATCTGGAGATTGGATTATAACAGATGATACAATTTCATCCTATAGACGTGGAAGCCTAGACTATAAGATTGAACTTGTGACTGCCGATAAATTATTTTTGAATGTAAAAGTTTCTCATTTTAGGCATCTATTGCAGTATTTCGCATTTGAGAATAATAGAACAAGATTCTATGTATATATGGGTAATTTGATGTTAGGAGTTGCGTATGTAGATCATACACCCGGAGAAGAGCCAACCACATTTAGAATGGTTTTGCCATATCTTCCTATAGGAGAACACAATATAAGAGTCGTCTGGGATAATACGGATTCGTCATTAGGTATTTGTATTCACGAATTATCATTAGATAA
>JAFPBK010000040.1 GCA_017424105.1 Kiritimatiellia bacterium
ATTCCCCACGCCGATGTCTTCTCGCTCCTGCGGAAATAATAAATCAGCACCATGGATGGTATGCACAGAAGATTAAGCAAGTGCACGCCGATAGAAAGGCCCATCAGATAACAGATGAGCAATATCCATCGGTTGCCGGTGTCTGGTTCTGCTTCTTCCCACTTAAGCATCAACCAAAAGACCAGCGCTGTAAGAAAACTGGAAAAGGCATAAACCTCGGCTTCAACGGCAGAATACCAGAAGGAGTCGCTAAAGCAAAAGGCCAGCGAACCAACCAGCGCTGCTCCTTCTATGGTAAACAATGTGCTCCAGTTCATCTGCTCGACGTGAAATAGTAGCCTCATCAAATGTGAGATACTCCAAAAGAGGAACAACACACACCCGGCACTAAGAAGAGCTGAAAGCATGTTGACCATTCTGGCAACTTCCGCAGGCGAGGATGCCAACTGGCCAAACAGATTGGCCACCAGCATATAGAAGGGTGCACCTGGTGGATGCCCCACCTCCAACTTGTAAGCCGAAATTATAAACTCGGAACAATCCCAAAGACTAGCAGATGGCTCTGCCGTGCTACAATACACGATGGAAGCGGCAAAAAACACCATCCATCCCATCGCATTGTCAACAACTCTAACACGAGAATGTGTAAGCATAGGTACATTTTTTGGTTTTCATGGCAAAAGTAGGAACTATTTTCCTTTCACCTGGGAAAACCAACCTTACATTATCCTTACATTTCTATTACCACACACAAATTGCATGGACACACTCCCCTTAAATACATATCCCAACACTGAGTACTAGATAGTACAAAATTGTACCGCGATTGCATCTTATAGAATTTCCCTGCTTCGTAAACAACTAGTTTTTAAATATCTGCAGGCATTTTTTATAGAATCAACAACGTGCCTATAAATTTTGAGGTCATTTTTTATAGCCACATCATCAATTCTTGAAATTTCAGGAAAATATTTATATTTACGTCAACGTGCCTTTAAAAACTAAAGTTGTTTTTTAAAGGCACGTCGTTAATTCTATAAATTTTGAATACTGGTGGCGTCAACAAATTCTTCTTTGGCTAATCTTGTTTCGTAGCGTCTTCGCACGTAAGCGAATACACTTTGCCTCTGCGATTTTGGATTCTGTAGGAAGACTGCTTTGCCAATGAAGACTTCATCCTGCTTATAAAAGTATATAAGGTGTCGTCTGGATTATCCTTCTTGGGCCAGAGAGCAGAACAAATCTCCTCCTTGCTGAGTGTGCGCGTAGGGCTATCGAAGAACATCTGCATCAGTTTTTCCTGCATGGGAGTGAGAGCGAGTACTTGTTCCTGACACTGAGCAGCAAGCACAGAGGGTGAACTATTGGGCATTGCTGACCGCTGCTTCACAAAAAGTAAGCCTAGCAAAAGGATACCGCATGCTAGAGACATGACCGACCATTGCTGATTGGAATATTTTAAAATGGAGAGCAAGGAAGGATTGGCAAAGGCTTTTACCTCGATAGCCGAATGTGGCATTTGCGCCAAGAGCAATGTATCGCTACAGATTCGTCCCTGAG
>JAFPBK010000041.1 GCA_017424105.1 Kiritimatiellia bacterium
ACTCCTACTGCAGTAACTGCTGGTACAACTGGAGCCCCAGCTACATTAGGTGGTATTGCAACCACACTTACTATTAAAGATTTTGGTGAGGATTCTAATGATGCTAAGGCATGCATTGAGGTATCTACTTCATCAAATTTCTCAAGTGTAGATGCTTCTTCTGATTTTGTTGATATTCCTCTTAATACACCGACGGTTCTTACTGCTTTCCATGTTAAAGAGGGAGAGAAGTTCTATTATAGAGCAAAGATTATTAACTCATGGGGTATTGTTACTTATACTCCTGTTGTTGGTCCTATTGAGTCAAAGGCATTCCCATTTGTTCCAACAGATGTTATTTGGACGGTTGAGGATAATGGCACTTTGACTGTTTCTATAAATATTTTAGCGGTGGAGTGGAAATCATCTGCTGCACTTTATGTAAATGGTGTAGAAACAGGTTCCACTTATAATTTCAGTGAGCCAGGTGTAATTTCCTGGACCGGTATTCCTGCCCCAACAGTAGATACTCCAATTTCTGTAAGATTGAGTGCTGAAGCAGATGTCTCAATTTATGAGAAGGGTTACTACTATAATGATTATTTAGCAACAGTTATTCCTGGTTCTGCATCTTGGAAGAAAGGCTGGGTATATTTCAGTGATTCAAGGACATTGCGTTGGACAGATAAGCTTGGCTTTGAAAATGTAATTTCAAATGTAAATAAAAACACAAGTAATAATACTTATAAGATAGATAATTCGCAGAAAGAAAATCAACTTGCCTTAAATATAGATTTTTCTGTTGGCTTTGTTGAGGAGGGATGGAGTCTGCCAGAACGACTTCCTTCACGTTTTAATGGAGGTTATACAACCAACTTTGTATTCCCTGCAGGAACAAAATCTATTGAACATGGATTCTTTGAAAATACAACCAGCCTTCGTTCTGTAGAATTTAATGAAGGACTTTTAGATTTAGGTTATGGTAGTAGTAGATATAATCCATTTAATTCAGCAACATCATTGGAGAGAATAGGTGAACTTCCAAAGAGCCTGACAAATATTGCTTCTGGGTTTTGTAATAATTGCCCAAAGCTAGAGGGCGATATTGTTTGGCCTGCTAATGTGAAAGTAGTGGATAAATCTGCTTTTTGTGGTACTAAGATTTCATCAATTGTATTTCCAAAAGGTGTTACACATATTGGTCCATATGGAACTGAAGGACGTATGTTGTCTAAAAACAACAATATTAAGGATATTTGGCTGTCAGAAACTGTCGTTTATGTGTCAGGTCGTATGTTCTCAGATACAACAAGTGATCTTGGTGTAAATGTTTGGTATAGTAAATTCCCTACACAAGGTTGGCATTCTACTCAGTTTTCAAATGCTAAGTCATATACAGTTACAAATTATTTTGAGTGGCGTTCAAGAGAGCAATTCTATGAATTTGCAGAAACGAACAACCAGAGATTTGTGTTTACATTCCCAGAAACATTTGATGGTATAGGCACATGGAAGGATGGTTCTGCTCAAACACAAATTATTTGCTGGTGGAAAAATCCTGATTTGGACCCACCTATGATGCTAATACTTAAGTAGGCATTTCGCAAGATTTCATAGCATTTCAAAATCTCTTATAAAAAAGGTACAAGTTTAACATTTTTTGATGCTACCCATTTTATTTTGCTTCGTGTCTGTGTGTTTAGGTTGGATAAATTTATATTGTAGCATACCAGGCTTTGTCCTGGTATGTGTATGGTGTTGCTCGCCTTACTGAAACTTTTTTAACTCTCTGTATAAGAGTAAAGTACTAGCATTATCTAAGCCTAAAAGTATAAAAAAATGTAAAAAAAAAATTGCTTAATTTCAACTTTTTTGTTCACTTTTACCAATAAGTGTGTTAATATGTTCAACTCACTTGTTTATGGCGTAGTGTCGCCCAAAGACAATTTTTATTAAAAGAAACCCGCGACACAATATAATAAGTATAAGGAAGATAGACATGTCAGCAGATGTTATTGATAGTCAGGTATCCGTAGATAATAGCGAGGCTTGGTTTTTAGATGCAATTGGTCAGGAAAACCTACCTATGGATCAGCTCCTAAATTTTCTTTCAAATTCATATAACAAGGCAAAGCTTGATATAGCTAATAAAGATGTTTATAACAAGGAAATTGAGTTTCTTCATGAGGATTATATTTGCCTACAGCAGAGACTTATTACACTAGGTGATACACGTGGTCTTGTTGAACTGATTAAGCTAAAGATTTCATGGGGATATACTTCTCCAAGAGATGTTTCTGAGTACAAGAAGGTGCTAATTGAGTGCACAGATGTAAATCGCATGGAGTGCGCATTCATCAATAGCGTTGATTTTGGTAATGAGAGAATCCAGACTTCTATTGCTCGCCTTGAAAATCTATTGGGATTAAAGGTTGGTGCTTATTGCGTAGAAAAGGCATGGGGCCTAGGTGAAGTTAAGGAGATGGATGATTTCCATAAGCGCCTAGTTGTTGATTTTGAGTATAAGCCAAATCACGAGATGTCTTTCTCTTTTGCTTCAAAGGCAATTAAGCCAGCAGGTGAAAATCATATTCTTGTTGTTCGTAATAAGGATTATGATGAGTTTAGAAAGCTTTGCGAGCATAAGGCTGGCGAGGTTGTTCGTATGGCAATTGAGAGCTTTGGCCCAATGTCAGTAATTAAGCTTGAAGCAGAGCTAAAGCCAATTCTTCCTCAGGAGATTGTTTGGAAGAGCTTCTGGACACAGGCTCGTAATCAGCTAAAGAATGATGAATTTGTTAAGCTTCCTCCTACAACAAAGAAGAGCGAGCCTATCACTATTGTTAAGACTGTTACACATATCGGTGATAATTTGTGGCTGACAGAGCTTGCAAATACAAATGATGTAGCAACTCTACTTACAAAGCTAACTGAGTTCTTAGGTTCTGTAAAGTCAAAGATGAAGCAAGGTCGTTATATGGAGCTTGCTGGTGATTCTAAGGCAGTTATTGAGAATCGCTTGAGCTTTATGTTAAAGGCTAGCGGAACAATTCGTGATAATGATACAAAGTTCCGTACAGCAATTCTTGCTTATCAGCTAGGTTTTGATGCAATACCTGTTCAGATGAACAAGTCTTCACTAGGTGAGAATGAATTTGTATTTATTGTTGATGATAATGGTAATGAGACAGATAATGTTTCTCCAATCGAAACAATCCGTATCCCAGAGCTTGTTCTAGTAGCAGCAGAAACTCTACCTTCTACAATCCTTGAGCAGGTAGCAGATAATCTTCCTGTTGATTCAGATATTGAGCTAGCAAAGAAATATATTGATATTTTGACACAGATGCCTTTTGCTCTATTTGATAAGCTTGCTGTTAAGCTTTCAACAGGTGTTGCTCAGAATGAATTTGAGAGAGTTGTAGAAGAGGAATTCAGCAAGCCTCGTGCAATCTTCACAATGCTTCTATGGTTCTGTAAGAATCAGGGCTCTAAGATTGTTCGCGACATGCTTGCACCAGCAGCTCTTGCAACACATGCTTTAATCTCTTTGGAGAATCAAGAAGCTGGCGAGGATCTAAAGCTTCAGCATCTTGTTGCTAAGTGCTTTGCTGATGAGAAGTGGTTATTCGATATTGCAGAGCGTATGGATGAGTATGAGCGCCGTGCATTCTTCGAGCATCTTGTAACAATTGAGCATGCTTGGGAGCCAGCAGTTAAGCGCGCAATTATCGCAAGCTTCACTCGCAAATATCCAGAGTTTATCGTTAAGAAGGTTGATGCAGAGGATGAGGCAAACAACTATGGCCGCATCACTTCTTGGAGATCATTCAAGGCACGTCAGGAGCGTCTACGTATTCTTAAGGAAGAGGAGATACCTCAGAACATTAAGGATATTGAGGTTGCACGTGGTTATGGTGACTTGCGTGAGAACTTTGAGTATCAGACAGCTAAGGATCGTCAGCGCATCCTAGAGAAGCAGCAGGAAGATTTGCTTCAAGAGTTGGCTACAGTACGTGGCTTTGACTTTGCAGAGATTAAGCCAGTTGCAGGTAAGGTTGGTCTAGCAACAACTGTAACAATTGAGCTACTAGGCAATGGCAGCACACTACGTTACACAATCCTTGGTGAGTGGGATTCTGATGATGCATTGAACATCATCCCATCACGCAGCCGCCTAGCTGAGTCTCTAATGGGTAAGCAAGAGGGTTCACTAATCAGTGTTCCAAACGAGAGAGGCGAGCTACAGCAAGCAAAGCTTGTTAAGGTAGAGCCAATTTCAGAAGAAATTCTTGCTTGGACAAGAGGCTAACAAAAAAGGGCGTCCTTCGGGGCGCCTTTTTTTTGTTGTGTAAATTCGTGTCCGAATTTACATGAAGCAGCACTGCGTGCTATGAAGCGGTGCAAAGCACCATGAAGCATGCCTGTGGCATATGATGCATTGCTCCGCAATATATCCGGTGGAATTATTTTATATATATTTTTACCTAATCTATTCACTATTCACTATTCACTAATTCTGCGTACGCTCCCATACTCAATGATCTTGTGGGCCGTACACGCTAGCGATTGGCAGTTGGCGTTATCTCGGAGCGGCTAGGCGTCGCCCTAGCCTCCAACAACAAGCGCTGGCGTATCACCCAGAAC
>JAFPBK010000042.1 GCA_017424105.1 Kiritimatiellia bacterium
AAACACTAGCGCTTGTTGTTGGCTGTTGTTGCTCTCGTTGGAGCAACGCCAACTGCCAATCGCTAGTGTGTGTGATGCACCAAGATGATTTCGCAGGATTAACGTGTATTGGCTATCGCAGAATTAGTGAATAGTGAATAACGAATAGATGAGGTAAAAAATTTGAGGAGCATGCATAACTGGGGTGTAGGACGTCCCCGTCCTACACGGTAACTGGGCTGTAAGACGTCCTGTCTTACAGAATAACTGGGCAGCATGGCGTCCCCGCCTTGCTGAAATTTTAAATAATAAATTCCACCGCATATATTGCTTCGCAATGGTTCATATGCCGCAGGCATGCTTCATGGTGCCTTCTTGCATTCCATTTTGCAGTATCGCAATTTATTCTTTACTTTTTTTGTGCTGTTATATAAAATGTTAATTATAAAAAATAAATATCAGTGAATTTGTATTAAATAATTTTGTGATGAGATAATTTGTAATAAATTGAAGGAGTAATAGTACTATGGGAAGAAAAAAACGCGCTGCAAAGGTTGTTGAACAAGAAGATTTGTTCGATGAGAATAAAAATGAGCGCACACGCGTGGCTCGCTCAATTAAAGAGTTTCGCCTAAGAGCAAGAATCCCTCAGAAAGAATTTGCTAAAGAAGTAGGTATGCTTCCAGCACAGCTTTGCAATGTGGAAAAAGGAAAAAATATGCCTTCTCTTGGTACTATTTGCCGAATTGCAGAGGTTCTAGGTGTTACAGTTAATGATTTGATGTATCATCGTACTTTTAAAGACGGACCAAGAATTGGTGATTTACGCAGAGGAAAAGATAAGGTAGATGAGCTTGTAAAGAAACTTGATGAGTATGTTTCTCCTTATGAATTTTGTAATCGTAAATATGTTCGAGTTTCAAGACCTGTAAGTGATATAGATTATGTTTCTCCTGAAATAGCCAAGGTATTAGATGAGCGTTTAATTGAGTATGTTGATTTAGAAACACGTGGATTAGTAAATCAAAGATCATGGTTGACATTTGATTTGCCTATTCTAATTGATGACCAGTCTTCTATTGAGCATTTGACAACACGTGTGCGTACAGCATTGGGTATTGGTTCCGCTGTTGTAATGGATTATGTTCAGCTTTTTGAAACTTTTGGTATTAAGGTTATTTTCTTAAAGAATTTGCCAGAAGGTGGGGAAGGAGATGAGTATTTCCAAAGCTGCTCATTATATGACAAGGAAAATCGTAATGCAGTGATTGTGTTGAACAGCTCAATGACTCCTGAAAGAAAACAGTTCCGTTTGATTTATGAGTTAGGTCTCATCTATCTTTATGCAAATAATAAGTACTCAATGCTTATTGAGACATAGGAAACTCGCCGTTTAGCAAAGTATTTTGCAGCATGCTTCCTTGTACCACGAGATTGTCTTTTAAATGATATCTTTACTTTTGGTATTCGTCCAGCAGAGTGGACTTATGAAATTGTATTGGCATTTAAGACACGTTTTGGTGTTTCTGCAGAGTCTTTTGTATATCGTTTATTAGAAATTAAGAAAATACAGAAGAATGTAGCGGATAGTATTTTGGAAAAAATACATGAATTTTATGCTAAAAACAACAATAGTGAGCCAGGCGATACATTGACACGAATTAGTATTGAAGAAAGTTCACGATTAGAGCTTTTGCGTATATGTAATAAGCGTTAGAAGTGCTAATTCTTAGTTTTTTGTTAAAAAAGCATAGAATTATGGTAAAAAAACAACTTTTTGATTGATTTTTCTACGAAAATTATATACTCTTTTACCAGTTAGGTAGAATTTTTAACTTACAAAATAATAATCTCAAACTTCGGGAGCCGATATGGGCAAAGCATTAAAAATATTGACTGTAATTGTATTCGTACTTAGCATTGTTGCATTTGTTTTAGGTATGATGAACTTCAACAAACGTGAGCTATTGGTTGCACGTACAAATGTTCTAGAGACAAGCATTATCAAGCTTGCTGGTACACTTGAAGCAGCAGATCCTGTATTTGAAACAGTTCCAAATCATAAAGAATACGATATTGACGAAGTTTCTGATATGCCAAATGATACTCCAGCAGAGTCTGATTTTTGGAAGACATATAAGGATGAGTATGAGGTTATGGGTGGAGCAACTTTGAACCTAAATAATGAGGATTCAAAGTTTATTCTTCGTCAGTATTACTTCAAAGCAAATCCAGAAACACCTACTAAGCCTGATTATTATAATGGTGTACGCATTAAGAATACTTTAGGAGATTATAAAGTAGAAGGTGAAGGTACAATGAGAAATCTTCTAGCTGTAGTTCAGGATCGTGCAAACAAGCAGCAGGCTTTATTGAACTCAACACGTGAGCAGCTACGCGTTGTACGTGAAGAGCTAGAGGCTGTTATTGAGTTATTGAATACAGAGAAGAAGAACCACCGTCAAAGCAAGGCTACAATCACATCTCTAAACAAGAAGATTGCTGACCTTGAGGTTCAGATTGATGGTTTGAATAAGAAGATTAGTCAGCTAGAGCGTGAGAAGCTAGAACTAAGCGATAAGATTTCTTCTCTAGAGTCTGAGTTAGCACAGAAGAATGAGGAAATTTCTTCACAGGCATCTGAGATTGCAACATTGAAGGAAGAGATTAAGCGTTTGACAGCAACAGATGCAGTTGGCGCAGTTGCTTCAGGTGATAAGGGTGCAGTAAGCAAGATTATCCTAACTCCAGGTACGAAGGGTGTTGTTGCTGGTGTTAATAACGAGTATTCATTGGTTGTTGTTAAGCTAACAGACGAAGCAATGAAGGAAATTTTGGGCGATGATTTGTCTGGCGAATTTGCTCCAATTGAGGTTATGGTAATTCGCGAAGGCTTTAATGGTCCATCTGGTAACATTGTTACACGTATTCGTATTGACCGCATCGCACGTGATGGTTCAAATCTTGGTTATGCTGATAACCTATATGGTTGGGAGCAGGCACCACTTCAAGTTGGTGACAAGATTATCTACTAATCGAATTTAAATAATATTTGATTTTGATGAGAGATAACAAGAAATTTGGGGTTGTGTTACTAATATTGCTAGCCTTATCAATGATAGGGCTGGCAAGTGGTTGCAAAGCCATGGCAGACCCTGATGGAACAGATTTAAATTGGGCTGAGCGAGAATCTTGGGAGGGTGTCCCTGGTGCCTTACAGTCTATGTTAAATGAATAATATACTACATCGCGCGCTGGGAATAATTACTAGCGCGTGTTGTAATTTTAGAAGGTGATATAAATGCAGATAATTGTATTCTTAGGTGCTCCTGGTGCTGGTAAAGGCACAGCAGCAGTTCGTATTGCAGAAAAGCTTCCTGCAAAGCACATTTCAACTGGTGCAATGCTTCGTGAGGCAGTAAAGAATGGTACTCCAGCAGGTCTAGCTGCTAAATCATTTATGGATGCAGGTTCTCTTGTTCCTGATTCAGTTTTAATCGATATGATTGGCGAGCTACTTACAGCTTCAACACCTGATTCAGTATTTCTATTTGACGGCTTCCCACGTAATGAAAGCCAGGCAGCAGCTCTTGATGAGCTAGCAGTTAAATTCAATGCAGAGGTTGGTCCAGCTGTTTGCATCGATGTTTGTGAAGAGCTATTGCTAAAGCGCCTAGGTGGCCGCCGTGTTTGCCCAGTTTGCGGTGCAGGTTTCCATGTATTGTCTTTACCTCCAAAAGTAGAGGGTGTTTGCGATGTTTGCCAGGCTGCTCTAATTACTCGTGCTGACGATCAGCCAGAGACAATTAAGCACCGCCTTGAGGTTTATGAGGAGCAGACAGCTCCTCTAATCGAGTGGTACAAGAAGGCAGGTAAGCTACGCATGGTTGATGGCTCTGGTGATGCAGATGCTGTTGCTGATGCAATTATGGAAATTATTCGCTAATCTTCCATAACTTACATTGTTTTTACAGTTGTAAATTAATAGGGGAGGTCCACCATGTTTGGTTCTAATAAGGATACAAAAAAGGGAATAGAAGATACAATCAATCGTTTGTATAAGGCATTTAAGCCATCTGCAGAAAAGTATCGTTATACCTTTTCTCTTCCAGAGATTACGGTTGGTGGACTTCCTACTATTGTTTTTCTAGGTAATCATTCCTCTGGAAAATCAACTTTAATAAATTATCTGCTTGGTGGATCACCTATTCAGGATACAGGTGTTGCTCCTACAGATGATGGTTTCACAATTATCTTATATGGAGAAAAGGACGAGGATTTCTATGGACCTGCTGCTTTAGGTCGCTTGCCAAAGGAATTTGCAAATCTTAATAAATTCGGTCCTGAATTTCTTCAGCACCTCAAGGTGAAGTATAGAAGTTGTGAACTACTAAAAAAAATCAATCTTATTGATAGCCCAGGTATGATTGATACCGCTGGAGAGGCATCAACAAGAAATTATAATTTCTCAGCTGTAGTTCGCAGTTTTGTTGAATTATCTAACCTTGTTTTCTTTATGTTTGATCCAGATAAACCTGGTACAACTGGAGAAACAGTAAAGGTTCTTTCTGAGTGCTTGTTTGGTATGGAGTTTAAGCTTCGCGTGTTGCTAAACAAGTGCGATACTTTTGAGAATATGTATGACTTTGCTCGCTCTTATGGTGCGCTTTGTTGGAATCTTTCTCGTGTTCTTAAATCTAAGGATTTACCAAAGATTTATACAACATTTACTCCAAATGATACTACACGCGTAAGTACTCAAATTGACTTAAATTGGTTTGAAAAGCATCGAGCAGAATTGCTAAATTTAATTCACACTGCTGAGGATAGAAAAATTGATAGTGTGATTGCTTCTGTAGCAGCTGATTTTACTCAACTTTATGTTCGCGTATTTGTTTTGCTAGCTGCAAGTAAAAAGCTATTTTGCGGATGCGTTAAAGGATGGTGTACAACAATTCTGACAGCTGGTGTATTCTTTTTGCTTGAATATTGGGGATACAAATCTTTAACAGGTCTAGGAATAACAGGGCCATTCTCATATAAACTATTTTTATTCTGGCTCGTTGCTGTATTAGGCATTGGTCTTGTATTTTTCCTTGGCGCATTATCAATCAATGTTTTCCAGAGAAAGCGTCGTGCAAAATTGGTTGTTGATATAGATAAGTTGTTTGAAGCATCATTTGCAGAATCTCTCTCCTATGGTGATAGAGGAGATTTGCGCCAATATTGGTCAGTGATAAAGCCTGAAACAATTTCAATTATTAAAAATACAAAGCGTCTTCCATTATTTAGTTGGGGTTTAACACGCAAGCTAGAGCGTGTAATCTATGTCCAATTAAAAGAGGTTATGGAAAAGCTTCGTAGACGTGGACAAAAGTAATTTATTGGTGGATTTTATGCTATTAGCAATAGAGCGCTCAACAGCGCAAAGCTCAGCTTGTATTTTTACTGCAGATAATAAACTATTGATTAGTAAGACTAGTGCATCTTTGGGCACTGGCGATGCCTATGAGCTTATAAATGATCTATTAGTTGAGAGTGGTGTTGCACTCTCAGATATTAAGCGTTATGCCGTTGGTCTTGGTCCTGGCTCTTTTTCAGGTATTCGCTCTGGACTTGCTGTTATAAATGGATTTGCAATTCCTGATGGTGCAAAGGTTATGGGTGTTGGAAGTGCTGTAGCTGCCGCTTATGCATTTAAAAAAGAAAATCCACGCACTGACCATATTGCAGTATTGGGTGATGCTCGCCGTGGCAGGGTCTGGATGGCTACATTCGGTGATGGTTTTAATCACTGTCATGATGCTAATGGATTTGCTCAAATTTCTAAGGCTGATTTAGCAACAGCTATTCCTGCGGATGCTGTAATTATTACACCAGATTGGGATCGTCTTTCTGCAGATTTGCAAGCTGCAATTCCTTCAGCAAGACTGATTGATGAGCCTTATTACCCAACTGCAGAGGCAGTTGCAGAGCTTGCAATTGCTGGACACTGTGCCACAGTAACAGCCCCAATTTATCTTAATCCTGCAGTATAATTGTGCTTCTTGAATTTTGATTTAATTAGCAAAATTACTTAAAAAGAATTTTAAGGTGATATATGAAAATTGGTATTACATTTGGAACCTTTGATGTCTTTCATTATGGACATTTACGAATTCTTGAGCGCTCCAAAGAACTTTGCGATAAGCTTATAGTTGGAGTGTCCAGTGATGAGCTGAATTTTTCAAAAAAGGGTAAGTTCCCAATTTATAATTATGAGGAACGCTCTAAGATTATTGGTTCACTTAAGGTCGTTGATGAAGTCTTCAAGGAAGAGAACCTTGAGTTGAAGGCAGAGTATATTAAGCAGTTTAATGCATCTGTTCTTATTATGGGTGATGATTGGGAAGGTAAATTTGATTGGGTAAAAGAGCATTGTAATGTAGATGTGATTTATCTGCCACGAACACCTAGTATTTCTACAACGGCTATTATTGAAAAGATCAGAAATTAACAAGCTTTTATTTTTGCTTTTCATTACTTCTGTTTTTTGTTTTTGT
>JAFPBK010000043.1 GCA_017424105.1 Kiritimatiellia bacterium
AAAAATAGCTCTGGGGTGCGCGCTTAACTGGGGTGTAGGACGTCCTCGTCCTACACGGTAACTGGGCTGTAAGACGTCCCCGTCTTACAGAATAACTGGATGGCATGGCGTCCTCGCCTTGCTAAAACTTAATTTACTTCCACCGGATATATTGCTTTGCAATGCTTAATATGCCACAGGCATGCTTCATGGTGCTTGCACCGCTTCATAGCGCTTGCGCTGCTTCATCTAAATTCGCCCCCGAATTTAGGCTCATCTCTGGGCTGTAAGACGTCCTCGTCTTACAGAATAACTGGGCGGCATGGCGTCCTCGCCTTGCTGAAATTTATTTAGTTTGCTTTTTGGTGCAGCGTACATATAAAACTGGCAGAACAATAATTGTCAAAATTCCTGCAACTATAATACCACCCACAGAAGCAGCACCAATTCCAATTCGGTTTACTGCTCCAATTCCACTAGCCATTGCGATTGGTACCATTCCTAAACCAGACGCTGCCACAACCATTACAACAGAGCGGAATGTATCCTCAACCGCTTGAAGCATTGCAGCACGTTTATCCATACCCTGTGCAATCAACTGCCCCATTCTATCTACTATCAATACTGCGGCATTTACTACAACACCAATCAATAGAACAATACCAAGAAGCACGAAAATTGAAATATTCATTCCTGAAATCTGTAGTGCAAGGATTACACCTATCAATGACATTGGTATCGTTAATAACACAATGAATGGACGAACAAAGCTTTCCAAAATTGCTGACAAAGTCAAATATGTCATCAAAATTGCCAAAAGTATTGCCTCACCAAAGTCTGCAACTGATTCATCAATCATCTCTGCTTGTCCTGATGGGCGAATATAGTAACCCTCAGTACCAACAAGACCATTTTCTTCTGCTGTATTTTGAAGCTCTTTAATAACTGTACCAGAAGCATAGCCAGGTGTTTCTGCACCAACAACCTTAACCGTACGCTCTTTATCTACACGATAAATCAAAATTTTTGCAGAAGAGCGATCTACCTGCGCTACTGTAGACAATGGCACAGGATATCCTGTATAACCAGGTATTGCAAATGCATCAACTTGACTTGCACCCTCCTCCTCTGCAAGCTTTACTCGAATATCAATTGTCTTCTCGCCTGCCTTGTAAGATGCTGCTTCAATACCATCTACATTGCCACGAAGTAATACACCTAAACCCTGTGCAGTAAATCCAATGTCGTTTAGTACAGCTCGCTTTGGTGTAACTAATAGCTCTGGCTTGTCATCGCGTGCTGTTGTATCAATCTGACCAACACCAGGGTTATGCATACCTAGCTGCTGAAGTTTTTGTGCACGAAGCGATAACTGCTCGAGCTCTGGACCAGAAATATTTAAATCTAGCGTATTTTGTGTACCACCTGTAGTTGCTGGAATTGAAACAGTAGCAACAACATCTGTAATTTCAGCAAGACGCTTTCTGACTTCTACAATTACATCTGTTATCTTCCAATCACGCTCATATACAGATTTAAATATAAGCTCAATCTGAGCAAGATATACACCCTCATTTGCCTGACCGCCCAATGCATCAGCCTTACCAACTGTCATGACAGTATAATTCAAATCAGGCAAATCATTTATACGAGAAATCGCTTCTTCTGCTTTGGCTGTTGTTTTCTCCAAATCATAATAGCTTGGACACTCAAGGCGAACAAAGATTCTACCCCAATCATCATTTTCAATCATTGTAAAGCCAAGTCCCTGTGTGCCATATTTCATTGTTAAAAAGAATAAAGCAACAGTTGCTCCGATTACAAGGAATGAAATAATCGTACTGCGGCAAATTGATGCAAGCAGCTTACTTGTCTTATTTCCAAGTGCAGTAAATTTTTCTTCCCAAACAACGGACAGACGTCCTAGACGTCCTTTCATTTCTGTGCGCTTCTTCATAAACAAAGCACAAAGGATTGGGGTAAGCGTAAAGCTAATGAAAATTGATGCTGCATTAACAATAAGCGTTGCAATCGCGAATGGAGTAAAGAAGCGTCCTACAATTGAGCTCATCATCGCGATTGGCAACATAACAACTACATTTGTTCCTGCAGATGCTAAAACTGCAACAGCAACCTCACTTGTTCCTTTATATGCTGCCTCCCACTTATCCTCTATAGTATCAAAACGCTTTACTACGTTTTCAAGCACAACAATTGAATTTGATACAAGAATACCTGTTGACAATCCTATTGCTAGCATTGTGGAAACATTTAATGACAAACCACAAGCATAGATAAAGAATAAGCTGATAATCATTGTTACAGGCATTGTAATTGAAACAATGAGTGTGGTGCGAACATTGATCAAAAATACAAACAAGATTACTGCACAAAGAATTACTGCAGAAACAATATCATCAATTGTTGAATCAACTGTTGATTGAACAATCTCACCATCATCAAACACCCATACAAGTTCCATACCTTGTGGCAGGGTCTGCTTCAATTCTTCAAAGCGTTTCTTTAAATCATTAACAACCTGAACTGTATTACCATCAGACTTTTTAACTACTTTAATAATAACACCAGGTTCGCCATTAAGAGTTGCTCGTTGACGCACCTCTTCTGTAGCTTTACGAACACTACCTAAATCAGAAAGATAGCGACGAGAGCCATCCTTTGCTACCACCTCCATTGAAGCAATTTCTTCAATGGAATTATATTCCGCATCAAAGCGTAAAGAATATTCACTTCCATGCTCGCGTATGCGGCCACCAGGCATTGTAAGAATACCGCTCTGAATTGCACTCACCACCTGAGATGAAGTCAATCCGGCTGCAGCTAATTTATTTCTGTCAAGCTCTACCCAAACCTCACGCTCATTACCACCGGTGAGTTGCACCTCTGCAACACCATTTACTGTAGCGAAGCGGTCGGACAAATTATTGTCTGCAAATTCATATAAATCATCGCGCGTATATGTGCCCTTGAGGAACATTGTTGCAACACCAGTTGCATTGATATCAAGTTTCTCAATTACAGGGCGATCTGCTGCAGCTGGCAAATTGGATAGTACACCATCAATCTTCTCACGAACATTTTGCGATGCAACATCCACGTCAACTGACAGATCAAATTCAATCATAACACTGCACACATTTTCCATGCACAATGAATTTACATGCTTTAATCCCTCTACACCTGAAACAGCATCTTCAATATACTTTGCCACATCCTTCTCCATATCTTCAGGAGAAGCACCGAGCCATGTTGTGGTAATTGTAATATAAGGCACATCAACAGATGGTAAATTTTCAATAGAGAGTTTACGATAAGAATTAAAGCCCAAGATTACTAGTGCAATGATTAAGCAGCTCATTGCAATTGGACGTTTTGTAGAAGCCGATGCTAAAAACATAACAAACCTCCGTTCCTAAAATATTAAATCAAATGAACAAAATTTAATTACTAATTTCTATTTTATATTAAGTGTCAGCAGATGTAATTATTCTACTACGCTAACCTTTCTTCCATCATAGAGTTGTGTTTGTCCTTCAACTACAATTTTGTCGCCATCGTTTACACCAGATATCAGCTCAACAAAGCCATTGTTTCTTAAACCTGTTGTAACTATAATTTCTTTAGCAACATCATCATTTTGCACAAATGCAAGCTCACCGGCAGCACGATTAAGAACAGCAGAATCAGGAACACCAATTGCTTGCTTTGATGAAATAACAAAGTTAAACTCTGCAAGATAGCCTGGAATTGCTGCTGAATTATCTTTAACCAATGCGCGCACCTCAAATGTGCGAAGCTTCATATCAATTGCTGGGCTCTTTGCTGTAACCTTGAAGCGACCAATATCTGCACCATCAATTTTAAGAGAGATTGAGCTTGATTGTATCAAGGAAATC
>JAFPBK010000044.1 GCA_017424105.1 Kiritimatiellia bacterium
GAATTTGTTTATTTGGTTAATTCGCATTTATAACGGACAACGGTTTCGCCATCATAGGTTTCAGAGAACTCCACAATGTTAAAACCATTCTTCTGATAAAACCAAACGGCATCATTATCTGTTTCAGCATATACAAATAACAACCCATAATTATTTATAACTTGATTTATCATATAGGAGCCAATACCTTTACCGCGAGCAGATACATCTACCGCAATACCTATAATCTCAATTTTCTTTTGCTCTATAAAAGAAACTATCATAATACCCACAATCTTGTCTTGTTCAAAACAAGCAAAGATTTTTACGGAATTATCCTTCAAGAATAGGTCTACCTTATTGTTAAATTTTTCTTCGGTTGGCATAAACATACAGTGCTTATAAATTCTGTATGTTTGTAAAATCTCATTTTTAAGAGTTAATTCTTTTAATTTTAAATCCATTACACACCTACAAATTCAAATTTAATCTATTAAAAAAAACAAAAAGTATGCCATAATTTTGTACTTTTTCAAAAATTGTGGCATACTTTTTAAACATACGACTAAAATTAAGTATTACTAAATACAAATACAGACGAATGTTTTTAGAATAATAAGTTCAACCTTATTATTATGAAAGGAATATTTATTCTTCAGTAGAAGGTGCTTCTGCTGGTGTCTCTTCAGTAGGTGTTTCCTCTGATGCTGGAGCTGGCTGCTCTACTGGTGCAGGAGGTGGCGGAGCTAGTAGCTCTGCCACGCGTTGCTGCACAATAGGTATCTGCTCTAAAGAAAGATTTGGATCAGTAATGAAAATTACTTCACCATTTTTCTTATGCTCATATATGCGCATAAGTGTACCGTCTGGCAAATGACGTACAGTACGCTCTATCAATATCTTTTTGCGCTCTAACATTACTGCTAAAACAAATATTACTGGCACATTATCTGGATTATCCTCGCCTTCAATAAGTTTACGTAGCAATGACTCAGCTGTCTCACGAGGCAATGCCTCAGGAGCTGGTGGCTCAGGTGCGGTGTACACACCCTGCCACAAGCTGATTATTGCATCCTTAGGAAGTGTTTTTCTGCACTCCTTGCAAACATCTAAGCGAATGTACTCTGGCAATTCCTTGCCATCCTTACTTCCTCCAAGTTTTTCTATTATTGGAGCAATGCTTTCTGCAGCAGTAATTGCTACTGCTGAAAAAAGCTTTTCTCCATCATCAAAAGCTTTTTCACAGCAGCCACAAGTATTTGACCTGCCTCGTAAATTCCATTCTATTGCCATATTTTTGTCCTAGCAAATAAATTATTTATTTTTTCAACCAAAAAGCCTTTGTATGAGCTCGGTTGCCCTTTTCATCTATTACAGTAACACGAATAAACTCAAAGCCAATATCTTGTCTTACAGGAAGCACAGCCTCAGTAATTGTTTCACCCATATGCTCAGGATATGCTTGATTTCCTGCAATACCATCAGAATTTACATATATCGCTGCTGCTGGTGAGCACTTGATATGAATAGCACATTCTTCATCATCATAGTAGCACTCATAAATTTCTGGGCCAGCTGAAGAATAGAAGTCGCCTCGCTTCAATGCCTCAAAAATTGATGTGTAATCTAGCTTTTCAGCACGAACATTTACCCATGCTCTGCAGCTGGAGCAGCGTGGGTGGTCAAGTGGGAATGCACTATGATTATCGTCTGCTGAAATTGGATAAATATCACGCTGATATGAACGAAGCATCTTTGTTAGAACATCAGCATTATCAGGGCGACCAATTACTCGGCAGCCACCATTGTCAACCTCTACACCCCATAGCTTTTCAAGATATGCATAGTCCTCATAATCAAGATTTGACCAAGCTGGATGGTTAAGCGTTGTCAAATATCCATTATCTACAGCTGCAGAAACAATCTTGTTTATGAAGCGAGAATTACAAACGTACTTTTGAGGAGGAAGTATTGCCTTAACCTCATCAAATGTTCCATCATCGCGTAAACGTGCTGCAACAATTCTATCCTCATCTGCACGAGGAGCAATCATATTTATGTGAACCTGCTTATTTGCATTCCATGTTAGGTCACTATCCTTTCCAGAAAAATCAACCTCAAATGCAGTTAGCGCAAGAAAATTCTCATCATTCAAATCTGAGTGATCGATAATTTTATTGTGATCAGAAAATGCAATCACAGAATATCCCTGCGACCTATAACGCTCTTTAACCTCCTCAGGTGTCATCTTACCATCGGAACATGTTGTGTGGCAGTGTAGGTTTGCTTTATACCAATTTCCTTCTGTTGGAATTAAGCTGTGTTTCATAGATGCCTCTTATCTCTTTGAAAGGTTATAGCCAAATTGCGTTTGTGTGAGCCATTCTGCGGTTATTATCCTCAACTGTAACTCGGATAAAATCTACAGCAAAATGATTTAATGGAATTACTGCTTCAGTAATTGTTTCACCAATTTTCTTTGCAGTTGCCATTGGTGCAGAAATACTTGCTGAATTTACAAAAACACGCTGAGCTGGAGAACACTTTACATGTACAGCATCCTCCTCATCATCGTAGTAGCACTCGTAAATTTCTGGTCCATCTGAAGAATAAAAATCACCATTCTTAAGAGCATTAAAAATTGTGTCATAGTCTAGCTTTTCTGCTCGAATATTAATCCAAGCCTGACCACAATGATGCTCTGGATGATCCTGAGGCAAATCATTGTGATTATCATCTGTGCCAACTGCGAAAAGCTTTGTTCCCATAGCACGAAGCATTAGATTGTACACATTTGGATCATCTGCTCTGCCCTCAGCATAGCAGCCTCCGTTATTAATCTCCATAGCCCAAAGACGCTTCAAACCTTTGTAATCATCATAATCAAGATTTGACCAAGTTGGATGATTGATAGTTACAAGATATCCATTATCTGCTCCTGCTGCAATAATCTTGTTTACAAATGTGGTATTGCAAATATATCGCATAGGAGGAAGAATGCTATTTACATCACGATGCTCGCCCTTGTCATTTACCTGAGGAGAAACAACTCTGTCCTCATTTGGCTTAGGGGAAATCATGTTTAAATGCAAAAGCTTATTTGCCTGCCAACGTGGATTTGCATCACGGGTAATAAAATCTACCTCATAAGCTGTAAGCGCAAGGAAATTCTCTTCATTCAAATCAGAGTGATCTATCATCACATTGTGATCTGAATAAGCAATAACTGAGTAGCCAAGAGACATGTAGCGCTCCTTCACCTGCTCAGGAGTCATTCTGCCATCAGAACATGTTGTGTGGCAGTGTAGATTTGCTTTATAAAAATTACCGGTTGATGGAAAGAAATAACGTTTCATATTTTCCCCTTATGTTTTATTATTTAAAATTTAGGCAAAGCTTTTCCCAACGCTCAGCTGCAGCAGCCCAAGCATCAACACCTGCTTGATTTGGTGACCATGTTGTCTTCTCAATTGATGCACCAATTAAATCACGGCCAGCATCAAAGCTTGGTAAATCACCTAAGCCAACCATCTGAGCAACAACATTACCCATACTTGCACCCTCTACCGGACCGCAAGTAATGTCAATACCAAGAGCATCTGCTGTCATTTGGCAATGTGTCTTATCAAGTGTTGCACCACCAATCATGTGAAGTACATTACGCTTTACATCTGTGAGCTGCTCAAGCTCCTTCCATACCTTGCGGTAGCGCATTACGATGCCTTCAAGTGCTGTACGATATAGCTCTCCCTTTGTTTGAGGAACAGGCTGACCTGTTGCCTTACAATATGCTTGAATTTTTTCTGGCATATTGCCTGGTGATTGAAATTCAGAATAATCAGCATCGATAAGATACTTAAATGGCTCACTCTTTGCTGCCTCTGCTTCTAGCTCATCAAAGCTTACCTCTTCGCCTCTTGCCTTCCATGCACGGCGTAGCTCTTGAACCAGCCACATACCTGTGCAATTCTTTAGATAACGGAACTGGCCATCAGTAGCGCCTTCATGTGTATATGAAAATTCATAAGACAAATCAGAAAGAATTGGCTTATCAGAAATTACACCCATAAGCGCCCATGTTCCTGTGGCAAGGTAGCCCCAGCTTGTATCTGCCTTTGCAGGAACAGATGCTACAGCTGATGCAGTATCGTGAGAGCCGACAGTGACAACTGGAACATTCTCAAGTCCAGGGATTCCCTTGATATTTCCTAGTACTGTGCCTGGTTGAGTTGGCTTAGAAAACAGGCGTGCAGGAATATTCAGCTTTGTCATCAAAGCTTCATCCCAATCACGTGTATTAACATTGATTAGCTGAGTGGTACTTGCAATTGTTGCCTCATTAGCAATCTCACCACAAAGTGCATAGTTAATAAAATCTGGCATAAACAAAAGCTTATCTGCCTTTGGTAGGAAAGAATCCTCTTGCTCTGCTTCTGTGAATAGCTGGAAGATTGTATTAAAGGTCATGAATTGTGTACCTGTGGCATTATATAGCTCACGGCGACCAACTATATCATAAACCTTTTCCATCTGCTCTGTTGTGTTACGGCTGTCACGATAGATATATGGAAGAGAAAGCAAGCGACCTTGCTTATCTAACAGAACATAATCTACACCCCATGTATCTACACCAACAGATGCAATTGTATCGCCATACTTTGCAACTGCAGCACGTAGTCCTGCACGTATACCCTCAAGCAAAGCAGGCACATTCCAGAAAAGATGGCCATTAAGCTCAATAGGTGTGTTATCAAAACGATTTAGCTGCTCCATTGTCAGCTTCTCACCATCAAAGCAGGAAGCTATAACTCTGCCACTACCAGCACCAAGATCTACAGCGATATAAGTTTTCATTTTTGCTCCAATTTATTTTTTGTTTCGTCTTCAAACATTTTAAATTCAACAGAATCAACGAGGGCTTGCCATGATGCCTCGATGATATTAGGCGACACACCAACTGTGCCCCAACGAGATTTTCCATCTGAGGATTCGATAAGCACGCGTGTAATAGCTTTTGTTGCCTCCTCTGGATCAAGGATACGCACACGATAGTCCTTCAAGACAACATCTGCAATCTCAGGATAGAAGCGAGACAAAGCTTTACGCAAAGCTACGTCAAGAGCCTCAACAGGACCCTCTCCCTCACCAGCAGTATGCTCAGTCACACCATTTACCTTCACCTTAATTGTTGCCTCAGAAATACAAGGCTGCTGCATTCCATTCTTCTCAACAATTACGCGGAAACCTTCAAGCTCAAAGAATGCCTTATGTTTCTTAAGAATTTTTTGTGCAAGCATTTTAAATGAGGCATCGCTTGATTCAAATGTATAGCCAAGATTTTCCTTTGCTTTGATTTCTGCGAGAACTGCCTTAACATCATCCTTGCTTACATCAGCAAAGCTTGCACCCATTTGCTTCATGCGATAAAGCACATTAGAGCCACCTGACAATTCGCTTACGAGAATGCGACGCTCATTACCAACAAGTGTTGGGTCAATATGCTCAAATGTTTTTGGATTACGCTGAACACCTGCAACATGTGCACCTGCCTTATGGCTGAACGATGCCTCACCAACATATGGTGCGCGCAAATATGGATTTTGATTTACAAGCTCATCAACATAAAGCGATGTTGGGCGCAGACCGGCAAGGCGTCCCTCCGTAATACAAGGCATACCAAGCTTTAGTTCAAGCGTAGGAATGATTGTTGTCAGATTAGCATTACCTGTACGCTCACCATAGCCATTGATGCATCCCTGAACAAGGCGAGCACCGGCACGCACTGCCTCAATTGAATTTGCAACTGCAAGCCCAGAATCATTATGGGCATGAATACCAATTTGCAGCGTTGGGAAAGTAGCCACCACCTTTTGAGAAATTTCAAAAATTTCATGAGGAAGTGAGCCACCATTTGTATCACAAAGAGTAATATTTTCAGCTCCTGAGCTTGCTGCTGCCTGAAGCATCTTCATTGCAAATTCAGGATTATTCTTATAGCCATCAAAGAAATGCTCTGCATCAAAGAAAACGCGGCGACCATGCTCACGAAGGAATGTGATTGTATCGCAAATCATATCGTAATTTTCTTCAGCAGTTGTCTTCAACACATCTGTAACATGAAGCATCCATGTTTTACCATAGAGACAACAGATTTCTGTCTCAGCAGCTAGAAATGCATTTGTAAATTGATCATCCTTTGCCTTAATACCAGCACGGCGTGTTGATCCGAAGGCAACAATCTTTGTTGTTGTCAGATTTTCTTTTTTAATATCGCTAAAAAACTGCATGTCTGACTCATTAGAGCCAGCATATCCGCCTTCAATATATGACACACCAAGCTCATCAAGCTGATGTGCAAAATTCAATTTACCAGTACGAGAGAATGTGATGCCAACAGCTTGGGCACCATCACGGAGCGTACTATCGTAGATATCAACTACATTATTTGCATTCATAACATTAAACCTCATTTATATAATTACTTAGTAATTATAGCAAAAGCCCTTGCTTATTTCAACAAACATAAAAAATAAATTCAACCGCATTTGCACACATCTTTAAGCAGAAAACTACTTTTGGGCGTGAGCAAGATGACTAAAAGTGCTGAAAAAGGTATAGAATTCTTTATTTTGGGGTGGTCAGACGTCGCCATGCCCCATATCAAGCAAAGAATCAGGCAAGCTCAGTGCTCCTCCGCATCCCTTTGCTCCCTCTGCGTCCTTTTTTTTCGCACACTTAGCCACAGCTTTTACTTGTTATTCAGACACCAGCTCTACAATCCTGCACATCCTACAAAATCAACATTTTAGGCGTAAAAAATAGTACTATATTATTGACTTAATCTTATGTATGATTGTATAATATTGTTATGTAGGGAAAGTTATACTGCTAAGTTTGTATTTTCATTCTATTTTTACACATATAATTTACTATTTATACCAATATATAAACATAATAAAACATACAACAAGGTTAATGATTATGAAAAGGTTACTATCTATCGCATCTATGATGCTTTCTTGCATAGCTGCTCTTGCAGCAGACTACTATGTGGACGCAAGTGCAGACAGTGCTACTGCTACTGGTACACAGGCAGCTCCATTCACATCTATTAAAGCAGCTGTTGAAGCAGCAAATGCTCAATATGCTTCAGATGAATCTTCTTCCACTATTTTTGTTAAAGGCGGAGATGCTTCACAATACTATATCAAAACTGCTGATGACTTAATCTCTATTACAGCAGCAAATTTAACTATTTGCAAATGGCCTGGTTTTGATAATCCTAAGGTACACTTGGACATGGCACTAAGTGAATCAGTTGCTACCCCTGTTGTTATTATGGTTGAAGACAATGCTGACTTTGTAACAATCAGAGATATTGAATTCTATCCTCTTGTTGATAATAACACTAGAAAGGCTTCTCTTGGCAAAAGCGGAAGAATTATTGGTATTTATGGTGGCGACTGTACAATTGACAGCTGCAAATTTATTCAAAATGAAAAAGTCACTAATTGGGATTACGGTGGTACTGCAATGATTCATTGCGAAGCAAAGCACGGCGCTCGCTATGATCAGGCTTACAATATGGTAATCCAAAATTGCTATTTCAAAAATGTAGCAAGATATGACGGCAGAGCTATTTCTTCTGGCGAGAAGGCAAAAATGATTTCTAACATTTTTGATAATTGCCAACGCATTTACTGGTCAATTCAGTATGCAGCTGATGGTCATTTCATTTCAAACCGCGTTATAAATGCAAGAGAACCAATTTATAGTAATGGTGAAAACTATAAAGAACATAGCAATATTGAAATTGCTTACAATATCTTTGTATGCGACGATGACAGCATTCCGTTCATCCATAAAAATGAGCATGGTATCAAACAGTCAAAGATTCACCATAACACAATTATTGGAGGAAAGGCATTTGTTGCTGTTGAACAAGGCTGGGAATTAACATGGACTCCTTCTATCTACAACAACTTAATTATCCTGACAGATAAAAACAGCGTTGTTATTTCAGAAAGAGATGCCAGTGTTGGCTCAACAAAACCAACAACCTTTAATGCAGGCTCCACCTTCAATAATAATGCTTGGATAGCTCCTGCATTTAATGGTGGTTCTGCTCCTCAGCAGCTTGCACACTATAAGCTTGAAGCTGACTCCCCTGATTCTGTAGGTCTTTATATTGACAACAATATGGAGCTACAAGTAATTCCTAATTTTATTGAAACCGAAGATATCTTTTCTGAGGATTATTATCGCCTAAATTCACTTGTATATTCTTGGGCAAATGGCATTGGTTCTCCTGTAGCTGGAGAGCCTGCATATATCGGCGCCCAGGAGCCAATTGCTGATGCTGGTTCAGAAGGTGAATTATTTGACATTAGCTCATTCGTTGCTGAAGCAGAGTCTTTTTCTCCTCAAACAGAAATTACATTTAATGTTTCATATGCTCTAAATGTTGGAGCAGTAACATTTAGTTGGGACTTTGATGGCGATGGTGAGTATGACTATATAGGTGAAGACACAACTGCTGTTTACTCATATCCTCAATACGGCGATTTCACTCCAACAGTTAAAGCTACTGACTCTGCCACAGGCAAAGAGGTTATTGCAAACCTTGCATCAGTAATTTTAAAAATCAGACGTAATGCTACATATGTAGATTCCTTGGCTGCTCCAAATGGAGATGGTTCAGAGCAAAATCCTTATCGCACAATTGCAAAGGCAGTAAGCGCTTGTGCTGAAGGAGGAACAGTATATGTACGTGGCGGCGATGACAGAGTTTATGAGATTAACACAGCTGATGATTTAATTTACATCTTAGAAGATAATACAACAATCACATCATGGGGTGATTTTGGTAATCCAAAAGTTGTTATCAGCCACTCTCTTGATAGCATTGTGAAGAATCCTCGCATTATTGATATTGATATAGATGTTTTTGGCACAACAATTTCCGAATTGAACTTTGTATGGTACGGCAAATTAAACCCAGAGCATTCTGGCGATTCTATTGGATGGAACGGAAGAGTTATTAATTCCAATGGAAGCAACACAACAATTAAAAATTGTGGTTTCCGTGTAGAAGGTGGAACAACTGGCGGTGTACCTAAGTCTTGGGCTATTGCATGTGACTCTGGCGAACACGATAAGGATAAGGGAGAATATCTTCTTATTGAAAATTGCACATTTGAAGGTTGCACAGATAATGGTAAATTCCTAAGAGCTATTTGGACAGGTATTGAACCAATAATTAGAAATAATGTATTCACTAATTGCTATGTTATGTTTGCTCCAGTAAAGGGTGATGGCAGCTTCTATACATTCACTTCAAACACAATGTATGAATGCCGCTCAATTCAATCAAATAATGAGGATGCAAATTACAATGAGTTACAATACTCTGAAATCGCATACAATAAATTTATTACAAGCACAGGTGAGCCTTTTATAACAAAAAATAACAATGGACTACACAAGGACACTGATATTCACCATAATACTGTCATTGGTTCTTCCTCCTTTATACTAATAAAGCCTACATATAACGGAGTAGAATGGGATCCAAATATTTACGATAATCTTATCATCCTTGCTGAGGATGGAATTCTATTCAATGAAAGCCCAACATTCAGCAGTGGTAATTTTAATTCAACATTCAAGAGCGAATCAACATTCAACAACAATGTATATTTAGCTTCTGCTGTTTCTGGTGGATCCGCTGTAAATCTCAACGGCTACTCATTCAATCTTGAGCCAACTGATTGCTTTGGAATAAATGCGGCACCAGGCTTTATATCAACAAAGCCAGGCGATGCTGATGAATATCGCATGAGAGCAACAAAGCTTGATTGGGTATATACAACAGCTGTTGGTGGCTATCCAAATTATGTTGGTGCGGTAGAGCCACTCCTGGCACCACTACAGACATTAATTATTATCAAGTAACAAACGAGGATGATATCGGCATTTGGTACAAGAAGCATAATAACTGGGGTGGCTACATTGTACATGTCGCTTACTATAATGAGCTAATCCAAGGCACTTTAATTCTTGTAAAATAATAAGTTTAAACGGTGTGCGAGTTGCTAAAGCTCGCACATTTTTTTTTGAACAACTCAAGTTCGATGGCAAGCTATTTTGCTCGCTTGCACCATTCACTCCTAACCTATCTCGCCCGCTTCAAGTGCTGATAGCACATTACCTTAATTAAGTAACGTAGTAGACAATGAGGACATTGGGGTAAGAATCTTAACGTTACAATTTTTCCCATTTTGTGATAAAAAAATCTTCGCACTTTTAGGCATCACGCACGAATACGCTCAAATACTCAAAAAAATTGTGGTCGTATATGATTCCGATTGGCGGGTTTAACTTAATCAGGCTATACAAATCTATAGAGCCTACAATATGGTTGACTTAAACTTAGGTGTAATTATATAATATTCATATGTGAGGAAAGTTAAATTGCTAAAATATGTGCTTCACCTCAAATTTTCATCAATTTTAATATATAAATAACGAAAACTCATCAGTAAGGTAAATAATCATGAAAAAGTTACTATCTATCGCATCTATGATGTTGTCATGCATAGCTGCACTTGCTGCAGACTACTATGTTGATGCAAATGCTGACAGTACTACTGCTACTGGCTCACAAACCGCCCCATTCACATCTATTACAGCCGCTGTAAATGCAGCAAATGCACAGTGCATTGCAGATGGCTTAGCTTCAACCATCTATGTCAAAGGCGGAGAAGAAACACCATACTACATCAAAAATGCTGATGATTTAGTCACCATTACTGCTTCAAATCTGACACTTTGCGCATGGGCAGATTATGGAAAAGCAAATATCTATCTAGACAGTGAGCTAAGCGTTGCTATTAACAACCCAAAAGTTATCTCTGTTGATACTAATGCTGTGTATGTCACAATTAAGGATTTAAATTTCTACTATGATGTTGCTAATACAAAAGTACATACAGGTAACTCATTAGGTAAAAACGGCGAGATTATCAGCATTTATGCAAATTATTGCACTGTTGATAATTGCGGATTCTACCAGAATCAAATTGGCACAAATAATGATTGGGGTTTAAATGGTGCTGTTGTTAATAAAGCCATTGAGCACAACGTAAAAAAAGTAGCTTTATACATGGTTGTCAAAAACTGCTACTTTGAAAATGCAGGAAGACCAAATGCTCGCCCAATTCATGCGGGCAGCTACACAGAAATGATCAATAATGTTTTTAACAATTGCGTTTCCTATTATTACCCTATTAAAGCGTCTCTCGGAGGTGCATTTATATCAAATCGTGTTGTAAATTGTATTGCTCCAATTCAAAGTAATGGCGGAAGCTATGGAGAATTCAAGGAAGCAGAAATCGCATATAACATCTTTGTAAATAGTACTGATGATACTTTCATTTTAAAATACGCACAAGGTCTGAATGAAGCAAACATCCATCACAATACAATTATTGGTGGAAGTTCTTTTGCACATTCTAAAAAAAATAATGCAAATAAAATTGAGTGGAACCCAAAAATTTACAATAACCTGATTGTATTAAATCCTACTTCAAGCTTTGTATTTGAAGAAGATTACGAAACAATCCAAAATGGTAAAACTACAACCTTCAAAAAAGGCTCAATGTTCTATGACAATGTATGGATTGCAACAACTTTTGTAGGTGGTTCTGCTACATACACATTAGAAAATTACAATATTGAAGCACCAAATGTTGATAGTGCGGGTTTATTTATTGACAATAACCTTAAGCTTGCTGTTGCACCAGAATTTATTGAAACTGAAGATGTATTTTCTGAGGATTTCTATAAATTAAATTCCAATCAATACTCTTGGGCAAATGGATTAGATACAACCTATGAAACAACACCTGCATATATTGGTGCACAAGAACCTAAAGCAATTGCTGCTCAACCAGGTGAGTATTTTAGCATCACATCACTAACTATTTCAGCTAATGAAAACACACCTCTTTCTGATGTAACATTTACTATTGATTATGCTCTGAATGCAGGTGATGTAACACTATTCTGGGACTTTGATGCCGATGGCGTAATCGATTATACAGGAACCGAGAAAACTGTTGTTTATCAATATCCTAAGGCAGGCAATTATATGCCTATCGTAAAGGCTGTTGATAGTGCAACTAATAAAGAAATCTCATATCAAGAGACTTTAAGCCCTCTGGCAATTCTTAGAACAATATCATACGTTGATGTTTTGGCAGCTGCTAATGGAGACGGATCAGAACAGCAGCCTTATCAAAAAATTTCAGAGGCAGCAAGTGTCACTGATGATTATGGAACAATCTATGTTCGCGGTGGAGAAGACAGAGTATATGAAATTGACTCTGCTGACGATTTTATCGTTATCTCATCAAAAGGCGTCACTGTTAAATCATGGGGTGATTATGGTAACGTAAAGGTTGTTGTAGTAAATGATCTTCCAACCTTAACTGGGAATACTGCTCCTGTAATTTTTACAATTGAGGCCGGAGCTATTTTCACAACAATTTCTGATTTTGATTTTCTATGGTATGGTGAGAAGAACACCGATTTCCCAGGTAATTCTTTAGGCAAAAACGGAAACATTATTCTCACATATGCCGATGACACACTAATCTCTAATTGCAGCTTCACACAGGAAGGCGGTAGCACCGCCTTCGTACTCCACCAGAACCACATCGTTATCATCCAGCACACGGCCGGGAACTACAACATCCATCTTGGCAAGGACACGCTTGACCTTCAGACCGGTCATAGTTGCCACAGCGTTTTCC
>JAFPBK010000045.1 GCA_017424105.1 Kiritimatiellia bacterium
ACTAATTCTGCGTACGCTCCCATACTCAATGATCTTGTGGGCCGTACACGCTAGCGATTGGCAGTTGGCGTTATCTCGGAGCGGCTAGGCGTCGCCCTAGCCTCCAACAACAAGCGCTGGCGTATCACCCAGAACCACCACGCAAGCCACCACACGAGCTCAGCGCACCCCAGCGCCCTTTGCGCTCTCTGCGTCCCTTCCCCTTCGCACGTTTAGGAATTATATTGTGTGCAGCGCGAGGACGTACTGCACCCCAGAGTTGTGCAAGACAAGACGTACTGCACCCCAGAGAAATGCTAGAGCTAATATACGCTAAATATAATTTAACTATTCTTTTTTATCAGAATTTGCTTCTGCCGCAACAGCTTCTTCTTCAATTTTCTTGAATTTCTCAGCATCCGCAATTGATGTGTGGCCAACAACCTGACCATTATCAAGTGGGTTAACTACACGTGCCTTCAAATCTCTGAACAATGAACGCAAATCCTTAATACCACCACACAAGAACCAAATTGTAGAAATTGTTCCAATTAAAATTGCAGCCACAATTGTTGTGATGAAGAAATACATACTCCAATCCTCACCAGTAAATGGCTTGATTGAATTCCAAATCAAAACAACTATGAATAAGCAGATGAAATTCCACACGATTGAATATGCAAATACGCTCCATGCAATAATTTTATCGCCAAAAGTATATTCTGGTGTAACACCAATCAATACACCATATAGCTTTTGCCAGAAGGTACGCTTCTCAACCAAATTCTGCTTTGCAATATCTTCCTCGTAAGCATACTTTTTACGGTGCAGCAAACGATCCAAGTTATATTTCTCCTTACATGTAATCATTGAGATAATGATGTATGCAAGAATTGCAAAAACCATGCCAATAAAGTTTAACTCAATTGAATTTACAGGGAATTTTTCTGCAAATAATTTCAGAGCTGCTTCTCTGCCATTCTCTGCGGCACCACAGCTCCAGTCAATCCATGGCATAAAAGGAGCAGAACACTTAACAAAGAAATCATACATACCCTCTTGCCATCCATGATTTACAAGGAATGGATGTATGCTTGATGCCCAAGTGCGTTGTACAATCAAACCAAGTGTGGAGAAACCACTGCCAAAGATAAGTGCACCCCATGCACCTGCTGTTGTACCAACTCGTGTATACAAACCACCTAGCATAATAGGACCAGCTGCAGCCACCCAAATACCTGTCATAATCTGTAGGAACATATTGATATAATCAAGCTGAGTAAAGAACAGTGCAACTACCCAGAAGAAAATAATTACGCCAACTGTACCTATTTTCAAATACTTAATATGCTCCTCTACAGTAAGCTGTCGCTTCTTTAATGGGATTACCAAATCCTGAATAATTGTGCTGGATGCATTAAATATGCGTGAGTCGTCTGTAGAAACAAGAAGCATAAGCATAAGCAAAGTAAAGAGAGCAATCAATGCTGGAGGGAATTTATTCTTTAGCACTACTGGCATCATCATCTGATTATAAGTAGTGCGGAATTTTTGTACTTTCTCTGCGTCTCCTGTTGCCATTTCTGAACCAGCCGCTGATGCTGCTTCGTTAGCAAGTTTTAACTGCTCACGTACTGTCTCAAAGATAATTGTATCACGATTATTCTGTTGTGAATATGGAGTATCAGGTGTTGCTGCAGGGATATATGTCAACTCTGATACAGCACTGGCTAATTGCTTTTGGAATGGCTTATCGTTATTAAACACCTCCTCTGCAACCTTATTTACAAGATTTTCACGAACAAGCCTAGATTCACCATCAAATCTGCTTCCATTCATAAATACGATTACATAGATACCAATTACTGTCATCATGGTCCATGCAAAGCCACTGCGCCAAGTGCCAAGAATACCTGCCATCTTTTGCTCATGTGGATTCTTTGCTGAGGTTGATGTATCATTTCCTATCCATGCTGGACGTCCAATCACAGATGACATCAATACCACAAAAACAGAGAATAAGTTAAAGTCGCGAAGTTTTGATACATCAAATGGATTTAGGAAGCTTTCTCCAGAAGCTCTGTTAATCATAACTGGTTGAACATCTGTAAACCAAGAGATTTCTGTAAGAATAAATATTGTGAAGACAACGAAGATTGGGTAGCTCATAATACCCTGAATACAGTCTGTAATCAGCAATGAGATACGTCCTGCTGGCCAAATAATAGACAGAGCAAATAGCAAGCAAACAGTAACCAGGATTGTATATGTTGGAATAGAACATCCAAAAACTGATATAGATGTAGGCAGACCCAAGAAATAAATAAAGAATTTCACAGCAATTGCAGGTGCAATTGCATTTGTAATCATTTCTGCAAGGGTTCGCACAGTTGCGGCAAAGAATCGGAGTGGGCGGCTATAGCGAATTTCGAGGAATTGTCCCATTGATAGGCATCGTGTTTGGCGATAGCGATATACGCAGAAACCTGTCAGTGCCATAATGATACCTACTGGCTTATAGAGCTCTTGCCAAAAGCTTAGAGCCATACCACAGCGATAGAGCTGTTCGCACATACCTACAAGAACAAGTACGGAGAGTTGGGTACTGAGATCACCTACGCAAAGAACATAGCGTCCTGCAACGCGACCAGAAGCAAGATAATCGGCAATATCTCTGACATAACGTTTAGAATAAAAAGCCATAAAGATAATTGCTGCTATTGGTATGATTACTATAAGCGAATATAGAAAGTACATAGACACTCCGATTTTTATAAAACACTATACGACAAAAATTTAATAGCAAAAAATTAGCAAATTTTAATTACAAAAACAAGCAAAAAACAAGTGCTTGTGTTTTTCGCGCAATGCGTGCGTGCAAAGCACCATGAAGCATGCCTTCGGCATATGAAGCATTGCATAGCAATATATGAGGTGGGAATATTTACATTTCAGCAAGGCGAGGACGCCATGCCGCCCAGTTATTCTGTAAGACGGGGACGTCTTACAGCCCAGTTAACGTGTAGGACGAGGACGTCCTACACCCCAGAGTTGTGCAAGACGGGACGGCGTGCACCCCAGAGTTATTTTTATCTTTTACCTTAACTAGAACACCTACAGCATCAGGTGGAATGGCACTATTATTTACAATAATAACAAGCGGTATATATGGAATTTATTGGTTCTATAAACTAGGACAAAAAATAGATACAGCTGTTGGCGATGGTGGTAATAGATCTGTGTTATATCTTATATTAGGTTTATTGGGCTTAGGTATAGTATCATATGCTTTGGCTCAAAGTGAATTAAATAAATTAGTATAAATTTATATGTTAAGAAAAGGTCTGCAAAATTGCAGACCTTTTTTAATAAGAAATTGCTTCTACTAAATAAACAATAAAATTACTAATGTTAGGCAAATAATTATTGAAATAGAATATAATATATTGTAGAATTATAGCGATATATTTCAAAAATTAATGGGGAGGTGCGATAA
>JAFPBK010000046.1 GCA_017424105.1 Kiritimatiellia bacterium
CAATTTCAGCGAGTATCTCTTCACGAGAACGACTAGAGGATAATATTTCTTTTTTCATAATACATATATTATAATATATGTGTATGCGAAAATCAAGCATTTTTCCTAATATTTTGCATAAAAAACTCTTTGCACCCTTTTGCCTGCGGTTTGTTGTTCTTTTGTTGCAATTAACCCTTTGCTATGGTAAAATTGTGGTATGAAAATTTTACCTGCAATAGATTTAAAAGATGGGCGCTGCGTGCGCCTTTGTCAAGGTCGCGCTGATGATGCGACCATTTATTCCGATAGCCCAACAGAGATGGCTCTTAAGTGGCAGAGTCTCGGTGCTGAGTTTTTGCATCTTGTTGATTTAACTGGTGCCTTTGAAGGACATCCAGCACATACAGAGGTGATACGCGATATAGCAAAGCATATCTCAATCCCATTTGAGGTAGGCGGAGGCTTACGCACAGATGCTGATGTTCAGGAACTGCTTGATGCTGGTGCCAGCCGCGTAATTATTGGCTCTCGTGCAATTTCTGATCCTGCTGCACTTGGTGCTCTTGTGGCAAAGTATGGCAGCGAACGTATCGCAGTTGGTATTGATGCACGCGATGGCTTTGTCCAAATCAATGGTTGGGTTGATACAACCACAATTAAAGCTACAGAACTTGCTGTTAAGATGCAAGAGCTTGGTGTGGGCACTTTGATTTATACAGACACTGCCACAGATGGTATGCTTAAGGGACCAAACCTTGAGGCAATGGCAGAGATGGCTCGCACCGTGCCACAAATGCAAGTGATTGCATCTGGTGGTGTGAAGCAGCCTTCAGATATTAAAGCTTTAGCAGCATTGGGGTATGAAAACCTAAGTGGTGTGATTGTTGGAAAGGCTCTTTACGAGAATATGGCAACATTGCCAGAATTTCTAGCAGCTGCTAAATAAATATCCACCAAAAGGAGCATTAGCAATGACAGGTCGTTTTAAGGATTTCTACAAATTTCAAGCAGCTACGCTTGCAACTGCCAATAGCTGTGGTGTAAGCATTTCTAAGCCACGTGAAAATGCAGAAAAGATTGTCAGATATGTTTGTAATGCTGATGCTTCTTTGGTTGTCTTTCCAGAGTTAGTTTTAACAGGATCTACAGCAGGCGATTTTTTATTTGATACTTCTTATCTTGATGAGGTGGAAGCAGCAATTAAAATTGTTTGCAATGGCTTAACAAAGGCACATGGTAAGGCAGCTGTAATTGGTTTTCCTTTTGCTTATTTAGATAAGCTATACAATGCAGCACTTGTAATTTACGAGGGGGCAGTGCAGGGAATTGTTTTGAAAAACAATCTTTCTGCTAATGGTCCGCTTAATGACCAACGTTATTTTACTGTCGGTAATGCGTTCCCAGAAGAAAAGATTTCCTTTGAAAATGCTGAAATTTCTGTAGGTACAAAGCTTGTATTTAAACTAAGTGATTCGCTTACTCTTGGAGTAGAGATTGGTACAGACAGAGTAGCTCTTTCTTCTCCTGCAGCAGATTTAGTACGTGCTGGTGCTACAGTTATTGCAAATCCATCAAGCGATTTTGCAATTGCCGGTGAATATGATTTATTTAAGCAAAGCTTAGCTGCTCGCAGCAGAGAGCTTTGTTGCATGTATATTTATGCAAGTTCAGGAGTAGGAGAGTCTTCAGGAAAAGGCTTGCTTTCCGGACTTACAGCAATTGCCAGTGATGGCGCTATTGTCGCAGAGAATATTGATTACTATTGCTCACAAAGCGAGACCTCATTTGTATGGAATCCTCGCTGGTATAAAGCATTACGTAAGCAACGTGCAGGCTTTGGTGAGGTAGCAAAGGTTAAGCAGATAATTCCTGTTGCAGGTGACATCCCTTGGGTTGAAGAAATTTCTTCAGCAACGAAGGGTGCGGAGCTTCTTCTTCGCAAGAGCCCATGGAATCCAAATAACGAGAAGAATTTCTATAAAAATGCGCTTTATATTCAAGCACATGCACTTGCTAAGCGCATGGCCGCTACTCGTGCAAAAGCTATAGTTTTAGGCCTTTCCGGAGGCTTGGATTCAACAGTTGCTATTTGTGCAGCAAGCCTATATTGTGATTTATATAATGTGCCTCGCACAACAATTTGTGCAGTAACAATGCCGGGTTTTGGTACCTCAGATCGTACCTATAACAATGCAAAGCAGCTGGCTGAGTCGCTTGGTGTTGAGCTAAAAGAAATAAGCATTGTTAAGGCAGTTACTCAACATTTAGAAGACATTGAGCATCCTTTGGATAAGCATGATGTTACGTACGAAAATGCACAGGCACGTGAGCGTACACAGATTTTGATGGATGTAGCAAATGCCAAGTGTGGCATTGTGCTTGGCACAGGCGATATGTCGGAGCTGGCACTTGGTTGGTGTACATATAATGGCGACCAGATGTCCATGTATAACATTAACTGCGGTGTGCCTAAGACACTAATGGCAGGCATAATAGAGGCATTTATTGAACTTGCAAAGCCATGTACTGCAGCAGTTGATTGCTTGAAAGATGTTATTGCTACACCAATTTCACCAGAGCTTGTTCCTGGTAAACAGCATACAGAACTAGTGCTTGGCAGATATGAATTACATGATTTCATCATGTATTACTACTTGCGTTATCATGAGCGCATGTCAACAATCAAGGAGCTGCTTGCAGCTGCTTTTGAGGGCGATGCTTCTCGTGAAGAAGTAGAGCATGCATGCTCTGTATTTGAGGGCAGAATCAAGACGCAGCAATTTAAGCGTTCTGCCGCTCCAGAGGGGCCTCGCGTGTTTGCGATAGGCATTTCTGCCAGCGATTGGTCTATCCCATCCGACCTCTAAAAAAAGTCGCAACTCTAATCTCTCTCCCGCAGTGAGACCTGATTGTCGCTCTCGCTCTAAGCCTTCGGCGAAACACGGAGCACACGTAGTGTGATTTTCCTGAGAACGGAGACACGGAGTGGTTCTGGGGGTTGTTGAAACCACGAAAAGCACGAAAACACACGAAAATTTTTTTGTGTCGCGAGACATTTAGACTTGAGAATACCATTGAAGTGAAATGCCTTTAACTCGCGTCTAGCCGCCACACAATCCTCTGCGTCTCTGCGGGAAATAAAATCCAACAACACAACAACATCAGTGACCATTCGTACACATCCGAGTTACCATAACATCAGCGTCAACAC
>JAFPBK010000047.1 GCA_017424105.1 Kiritimatiellia bacterium
TCTTTTTGAAGCGCGGGAAGCCGCCTTGCTTCTTAAAGAAGCGTTTGTAGGCGTCTTCTACCTGGCCGCAAGCATACTTAAGGGCTTGACTATCCGCGTCGCGTAACCACGGCAAATAGCTTTTCATTTGAGTGAGCACTTTACTCATGTCATATGCTGATAGGTGCTCACCGCGACGCTGATATATCTTTTGCTGCCGCGCAAGCATGTGATTGAAAGTGAAGCGGCAGCAATCCAATGTGTGGTCTATATTCGCCTGCTGTTCATCAGTCGGATACAGCCGTACCTTATGTGCCTTTAAAGTTGTTTTAGTCATCGCCTGCATCCTCCTTTCTTGGTTAGACCACACTAAATTTTAAATAGCCCTGCAAGCCAGCTTAATGGAACGAATGATGATGCCAAGGAGTATAATCAAGCCTGCCCATACTCCCATACCTGTGATTGCGACAGTTTCTTCTTTTTCTCCAGATACAAAATAAACGATTGTGGTAATTAGCTGCCATACTAAAATAGCAATGATTGCGGTTAATGCGTAAGTCATGATATACACCTCCTAAGCTTATACATATAATACCATATCTTCGTAATTTTGTCAATATCAAGAGTGTGAAAGAGAGAATCAATAGAGCCCGCAATTTGGCGGGCTCTAATAAAGTGGTATGACTATGTTAATCGTCGCCGATTTCTTCCAGGTCATCTTGCGATAAGTCGTTAAAATCGCCTATATCAGCTCCTGCTGCAACAGCATGTTCAGACGCTTTGGTCGACAGGTTATTTAAAATTTGCTGAGTGGCTGTTGGCAAAGACCGGTCTGTCATCATCTCTTGTATTCAGTTGGAATGATATTTGCTCTGCATTCTCCGAGCGAATCGTAGATTATAGGTTTTTTGTGCATACGTTGTGTATATCACCAATTTGTATATGCCCGCAAAATGGTTAAAATAAAATGTCCTCCCACCTCGGGAGGACATTTCTTATTCTTCGATTTTCTTTATCTTTGTTTTTGATGCTTTCGCTTCTGGCAGTCCATCTAGCTGTTCAGCGTAAAGCTTTGCTTTTTCTAACAGCACCTTCTGGTCATCCAGCGAGTCAAAGTCTTCATTGGCAATTGCCGCTGTCATGGACTTCTTGACGGCGTTGCGTAAATCATCGAGAGCTTTCTGGTGCTGCTCGTAGCTCTTAACCAGAGCATCTCTTGCTTTGATGAGGGCTTCGTCTTGACAGAGATTAACAATTGTTTGCAATGGTTTGTTCATTCAAATGCATTCCTTTCTGAAAAATTTCTTCATGAGAATTAAGACAGTTTCTCCACCTCAGATAACACGAAGAGCGCAGCTTTGCCGCGCCCTGTTATTATATTTACATAAATAGGATTGCAATACCAGTGTTCATTGCTGCAATAATAGGAGGTAACAGAATTGTTCCCAGCCACTTACCTATCAAAACCTTTTTGGTATATATGGCTTTAAGTCTTCTGTACCAGGAATGTCCCATGCTTTGGTGTGATTTACCCAATACCAGTCAATGAATAAACGGTCAAATACATTTTGAATCCACAAAATTATAGACATTTGCCAGAAAGCGGTCCAAAAATCTGTTGCACCATTGATGTAATAGACCATAAATGGTACTGCCGTGAAATAAGGCACGAAGAGAGCAATGCTTGTTAACGCAAATCGCTTTTTGATGTTTTTGGCAGTAATGAGCTTGTTTTTAATGCATCTTGCTTGAACATCATTTTCGTAAAACACAACTCCTCCCACCGGTCCATTGGCAATTAAAATGACACAAGTGATGAGCAAGACAAAGCACTTGACTATTCCAGAACAACTCTTTACAATCACAATCAGTTATTAAAGCGATACATTGAGTATTCTCTTGAATTGGATAGCAAAAAGAATCCCGTAAGAGTTGCCGAGGACATTAAAGCATCTAAACAGAAACTGCAGGAGCAAGTTAACTTGATGCAAAACAGAGATGTGGATTTTGAGATGTTGAAACATGAGAATAGTGTTCTGCTGGATACTGTCGCAGAGAAGGATAAAGAAATTGAGCGAATGAGAATTCGTATTCAAGAGTTATCATCCGAACTTCATCAGTATAAATCACAAACACCAAAGGGTGTTATCTTAAATTTTAATGACAAATAAGAAACAGGGGTACAAATCGTACCCCTGTTAATTTATGCTTTTGTTTACATTTATGCTTTCATTTTCAAAAATTGCAGAGCGAATGTAAACTCTAACCGTTCGACATATTGTAATTTACTTGCCCTCTTTATCCTGTTTGGACACCAGAATGATTGAACCAACAAGCATGGCAACACCAAGGGTGAAAAACACACATCCAACTACTGTATTCAACTGATTGGCAAAGAAACCAATCATTCCACTGCCTGCCGCACAACAAATTATATGAAATGCCTTTTTCATAGCATCGTTCCTCCAAATTCTTATTTGTCACTCCGTTAAACTGAAATTTTCACACTACCTTATACCCATTCAAAGTTATCTGCACCTGCACCGACTTCAAAATGATATTTTCCGATACCGAGGTCAATACCTGCGAA
>JAFPBK010000048.1 GCA_017424105.1 Kiritimatiellia bacterium
AAGCAATTTCAGCGAGTATCTCTTCACGAGAACGACTAGAGGATAATATTTCTTTTTTCATAATACATATATTATAATATATGTGTATGCGAAAATCAAGCATTTTTCCTAATATTTTGCATAAAAAACTCTTTGCACCCCAAAGACTTTGACCTATCTTTAAATAAAGCAAAATTATAGAATTTTGCATAATCTTGTCAAAAATTTCGCATTCCCCCATCTGGAGCACTCAATACATAAAAAAATGGATGCAAGGACAACCTCACACCCATTTTTCTATTTACCTATTTATAATATAGTAAGATATTAAGCTTTGTACATGATTTGATTTACAACGCTCTCTAGGTATTCCTGACGGCCACTGCCTGGTAGTGCAGGTGCACCCATCTGCTCAGCATATGCAGCGAGCTCTTCAAGAGTTGTCTCATCAGCACGAATCTTTGCACCAATGCCTGTTGTGTAGCTTGAATAACGCTCTGCAATGAAACTATCAATGCGTCCATCCTCAATAAGCTCAGCTGCCTTAATCAAACCTAAAGCAAAGCTGTCCATACCTAGGATAAATGCATGGAACATGTCTTCAATTGTGTAGCTTGGACGACGATTCTTTGCATCAAAGTTGAATCCACCTGTTAAGCCACCTGCCTTCAATACTTCGTACATGCACATTGTTGTCTCATATACATCAAATGGGAATTCATCTGTATCCCAACCTAGTAGGTAGTCACCCTGGTTTGCATCGATAGAACCAAGCATACCATTGATTGCAGAAATGCGTAGATCATGCTGGAATGTATGACCTGCAAGTGTAGCATGGTTTGCCTCAATGTTCATCTTGAAGTCCTTGTCTAGACCATACTGACGTAGGAAACCAATTGCTGTGGCAGCGTCAAAATCATATTGATGCTTCATTGGCTCTTTTGGTTTTGGCTCAATATAGAAATCGCCATTGAAACCAATGCTGCGGCCATACTTTACAGCCATCTTCATTAGCTTAGCAATGTTCTCTTGCTCAAATTTAACATCTGTATTTAGAAGAGTCTCGTAACCTTCACGACCACCCCAAAATACATAACCCTTACCACCAAGCTTAACTGTTAGCTCAAGTGCCTTCTTTACCTGTGCTGCAGCAAAGCAAAATACATCAGCTGAATTTGTGCTACCTGCACCATTCATAAAGCGTGGGTTGCTAAACATATTAGCAGTACCCCACAAGCACTTAATGCCTGTTGCCTTCATCTTCTCCAAGATATAATCTGTGATTTCATCTAGGCGACGATTTGTTTCCTTGATATCATCTGCCTCTGGAACAATATCAATATCATGGAAGCAGAAATACTCAATGCCTAGCTTTTGCATGAATTCAAAGCCTGCATCAACCTTTGCCTTTGCATGCTCCATTGTGCCACGCTCTACGCCAAAGCTCTTGTCTGCAGTATCTCTACCGAACATATCTGTACCAGCTGCGCAAAGATTATGCCACCATGCCATTGCAAATGGTAGGTGCTCTTTCATAGGCTTACCCATTACAATCTGTTCTGGGTTGTAGTACTTAAATGCAAAAGGATTTTTGCTTGCACTACCCTCGTATGCTATCTTTGAAATTTGAGGAAAATATTCCATAATTTACTCCAATGTGTTTGTTTATTGTTAATTAAATGTTATTAAAAAATGGTTTTAAAGCAGGATATAGCTGCTTGTATTTTTGATAACGCTCTTCATAGCGTGCAGCAATTTCTGCATCAGGTAAAATCATATTATTGCCATTTGCATAAAATTCCTGTTCCTGTGCTCCGAACAAGCCTTTTAAGCAGTCTTTGACGCTGGCAAATTCGCCTGCACCTACCATAGCAAGCAATGCTCCACCATAGCCTGGACCCTGCTCTACAAATGGTAAACGAATTGGTATATTCAGTACATTAGCAATGATTGTAACCCAAAGCTTAGATTTTGCACCACCGCCACAAATCATGCTTGAACTTAGGTTGATTCCTAATGAACGAGCCACCTCAAAATTGTCACGCACAGCAAAAGCCACGCCCTCAAGAACTGCTTGAACAAGTGCCTCTCGTGGTGTATCCATACTCATACCGATAAATGCAGCACGTGCATTTGTATCATTGATTGGGCTACGCTCACCCATTAGGTATGGAAGGAAAAATACTGGATTATTGCCAAGCTTTTCTTCTGTGATATTCACTTGTTCTTGTGCATAATCTTTTGTCTTTAGAATTTCATCACAAAGCCACTTATTGCAGCTTGCTGCAGAAAGGATGCAAGCGAGAAGAAGATAATTACCATCAGCAGCACCAAAGGAATGCAATGCATTATTTGGATCCATGCAGAAGCTTTCTGTTGGGATTAGCACTGTACCAGATGTACCAAGAGAAATATTGCAAGTTCCTTCTGTAACAACATTTGTTGCAACAGCTGCTGCTGCATTATCACCTGCGCCTGCAACTACCTTTACAGATGTTGTCAAACCAAGCTGCTCTGCTGCACCTGCTGTAAGTGTGCCGATAACACAAGCGCTGTTTGGATAAAGCTTTGGAAGCTGCTCTTCTTTTAGTCCGCAAATATCAATCAGCTCTTTTGACCAGCACTTGTTCTTTACATCAACAAGAAGCATACCTGCTGCATCAGAAAATTCTGTTGCATGCTCACCTGTAAGAAGATAATTGATATAATCCTTTGGGAGCATAATGCGCTTAATGCGAGCAAATGCCTCTGGCTCATTTTTACGCATCCATAATAGCTTTGGTGCTGTAAATCCAGCAAAAGCGATATTGCCTGTTGCATTTGCTAATGCAGGTTTACCAATCTCGTTATTAAGAAAATCTACCTCAGCTGCTGTACGAGCATCATTCCAAAGAATTGCAGGGCGAATTACTTTATCTTCTGCATCAAGCGCTACCAAGCCATGCATCTGACCTGCACAACCAATCGCAGCTACTGTGCTTGCATCAATTCCTTCAATTAGCTCAGCAACACACTCACAGCAAGCCTTCCACCAATCCTCTGGTGCCTGCTCACTCCATGTTGGCTTTGGGAAAGATAATGGATATTCGCGAGAAGCCTCTTTGCAAACTGCTCCTATTGAATCAACAAGAAGGCACTTCATCGCCGAAGTTCCTAAATCTATACCAATATAGTAGCTCATAAAAATCCCTTCAATAAATTGTTTTTAACGCGATTAACGGATATGAATCAAAAGAGTTGTCGTTGGCTTTGCTGCCTTCAAAGTCCATTGAAGCTTATCTTCTTCTTTAGGTAATGCACTAGGTGTTACTGCTTCAATAAAACCTTTATCCAGTTCTACATATTTTGGAGGTGGTGCATATTTTTTGCCTACATCAAAGCCACACAAATACGAAACAACACCTGAAAATAATAAGCAAACTACCGCAACCATCACCAAGTGCTTTGCTGAGATTTCAACCTCACCAGCCTCCACAAGCTCACGATTGCGCTGCAAATCATCAAGCTTCTCACGCTCCAACTCAAGAAGTTCCTTCTCGAGTTGAATGCGCTGCTCCTCAAGGGATAGCTCATCATATGAAAGAGCCCCACTAGGATTATCTACTTGTTTATCTACAAACTCTTGAGTAATTTCTGTTTTATTTGTATCCATCATTTACCCATTACCTTGTTGGTCCCATTCCCATAGGAAGACCTTGTGGGCTCTGAGATTGCTGCTGAAGAATCAAACCATACAACTGCTTAAGCTCAGGAATCGAAGCAATAAGCTCACGGAATTTAACATGCTCACCACATGCTCTTGCTGCTTGATCACCCTTAATCAAAAATTGTGCAGACCTGTTTGGGTCGCGTGTTGTTTGAAGCAAGATCAAAGAATAACTTGTCCATGATCTCCAATCATTAGCATCCTTAGAAAGAATCTTTGCCAAGAAGTTCATTGCCTTCTGAGCATTGCCCATCTTTATGTATGCATCAGCACCAATACGAAGTGTTTCAACATCAGCTTTCTCAAAGAAATCCTGTGGCAGCATTTCAATAAGCTTCAAATCTTGGATTGATACACCTTGGAAGCCAATTATCTGCTCAAGCATTGCAACAACAATCTTATCATCTAGCTTCTTACGGCTGAAATAATCGCGTACAGCAATATAACGAATTGTTGTATTACCTAGTACATTTGCTGCCTTAACCATTTCAAGCATATCCTCATCTGGAAGGATAAGAATATCTTCTTTGATTTGAGCATTTGGATTTGCCTTATTGTACTCAATTAGCAATTTATCATTTGCTTCCTTCATTGAGCGAATGCGAATTTCTGCTTGCTTCAATTCTTTTAGCATCTTCAGAGCTGCCTGAGCCTGTTGATTATTCTTATCTTTGTAAACAAGCTTCTCAACATAAAGAATTGAGTCATCAATGCGTCCATAAGGATAAAGCACCTCACGCATAAAACGAATTGTACATTCAGGAGAATATGGGTAAAGAAGCAAGCCATCAATATATGCACGCTCAGCAGCTTGAATCATTCTGCGATTTGCATATAAGCCAGCCAATGAGGCACGTAGCTTTGAGAATGAGCGACGTGCAGCAACATCGCGCTCATAACCTGGATTTGATGTCAAACGGCGTGTATACCAATCCCAGAAATCCATATCATCCTGCAGTGTCTTATTAAACTCTGCCTGAGACTGTTGCTTTGCATTAAGCTTCATAATCAAACCATGAGGAGTGAGATAAGGATTCATCCAACGCATTGCATAACTCTCCTCAACATAGAAATCATGAGAAGCAATGTTTTTATTAAATATTTGCTCTGTGATAATGGCATTGATTTCCATTACTTCCATAGCACCATTAACCTGGATACGTCCATTCTTATCAGAAATTCCACCTAGGTTTGGCAATTCACCTATTTGAACAAGTCTAATGTACTTATCAAATGCATCGCTATTATCTTTAGCTGTAGGCATCCAAATTTGGTCAGCATATAGGGAACGCATTGTGTCCATATATGTAGGGTCAGCAAGTGCATTTTGTGTAATCAGGAATACATCAGGGCGAACCTTTGCTGAGTAAATCATATAAGTTGGAACAAAGCGTCCAGGATCTGTACCACCAAAGAAAATTGCATTTGGTGTCATATCTGATGGATACTCTGGATTTGGCAATGGCTCCTCGTCCTCTGAAAGTTCCTCAATAATTGCCTCTGCACCACGTAGCTGATAATTACCAAACTGCCATCCAAAATCATGTCCGTTCTGCTCAGCAGCACTTGTGATATCAACCATATCTGCATTTAGATAATTCTCGCGAATTGGTATCACAAATAGCATTGCACACACTGCCACAGCTGGGATGAACAAGTAGCGTTGTTTTCTGAACAAATATACAGACATCGCAATACCATAGCCAATCCAAATAGCAAAGATAGCATGAGATGAAATAAATTTAACCTTTTGGATAAAGTTATCTTGAATATCGCCCTTTGGATTTGCCATACCGATAAGCACAACGCTCATCATCAAGAATGCAATCAAAGTAATCACAAACCACTTGCAAGACACATCACTATGCTCTGTGCGAATAAAATCCATCTTCTTTTGTGAGAAAACAGTCATTAGAACAAAGATTGAGCTTAGCACAATACTTATGCCTAAGCTAAGTAAAACTGACATGCGCATATAGCGGGACATCTCTGCTACAGAAGCAACTCCAATAACAGGCTCAAGTATGCCAAAAGATGTTTCAAGAATATACTCTGCGCAAATATTAGATACACAGTAAATTGATATAATTACGCCAAGTGAGATACCCAAGAAGCAAAGTCCTGAAATAATTCGATCACCTAGCTCTCTTGTCTTATCTAATGTTTCACCAAAAAGGATATGCAAAATTCTAATAACAATCAGAGCTACACCAATTGTTGCAAGAACAAAGATTAATCCCATTAGAAACTTATATGCACCACCCAAGCTATTTGCACCAGTTGGATCAATAAGCTTATCCAATGCTGCCAAAACAGCAATTGCTGCAGCTAAACCAAATGCAACAGGGAAAAGCTTTATGCGCTTATTTTTAATCTTGATGCTCCACAATGCAAAAGGAATAAATCCAAGAGGAGCCAAAATCAAAGTAAACTGCATACGTAAGTCTGTAAAGTAGCTACCTAACTGGCGAACAAAATTAGGAGAAAGCACCTGAGAGAGAGTAATTGGAACAATCTTCTCATATTGTCCACGAGAAACTGCATGCTTGAAGCCTTCCCATGTCTTTGGGAAGCCCCAATTCATTGGTGGATTTGTATCTGAAGCAAGAGGCATATAGCCATAGAATGCAGCTCCTAGTTCAGCAAACAAAACTGTACCTGCTACTGCTCTGCCATTTGGAAGCATTGCCCAAGCTAACAAGAGATAAATGATATTTAAGGAAACATATACCCAGAAGAATGGTGATAGTGGATGTGTTAATCCAAGCAAATATCCTTTTGCGACAAATACCAAAAGTGAAAGCAAGATAGCTGTAATTGTGCCAGCATACCATAAACCACCTGCAAAGCATGCGCCAAAGCCAAAAAGCACAGCGACTGCAAGTGCAAACAATAGATATGTGCTATTAAATGAAAACTGCTCACTCTTTGGCACCAAGCTGAAATTTGCAGGTGCTTCAAAGGTTGGTACGTCAGCAATTACCAAGAACAAAACAACTGTTGCAATCGCAAATGCTATCTTCAAGAATATCATATTTGATGCAAAGTATCTAAATAACTTTGCTGGCTGAACATTATTTTTATTGCAACGAACAATGTAAGCAATCAATGCTGCAACAACACAAATTACCAAAACTGAAATAATTGCAATAAGGTAATGTGTTGAAATCTTATCAATCAGTTTTGGGTCTACCTGAGGAACTCCGCCATTGCTTTGCATAGTATACATCTTTGCAAAGCCAGGCTCAGGGAATTTTGCAGCAAGCTGCATAAGCTTGATTGTAAAACCAATTGGGATGAAAATCAAAATAAAATCACGGAACAAAGGAATGCTATGAAGCATTACTGCTATAACCATAGGCACAGCCATAAATAGAAGCACCTGATAGTTAGTAAATCCTAAGCCAAATAGAAATGCAACAAGCCATAACAGCTTAACGCTTGGCTTACACAACCACTTAAAGATAAAGAGGAAAATAAGCATCAAGAAGAATGAATTGAGCGTATAAACCTCAATAATTGTTGATTGTGACCACTCCACAGGAGAGAATGCAAAAGCCAAGCTACCTGCAATAGCAGCAACAAGACATGAAGCAGAAAGTACAATTCGTGAGCTTTTGCTCTCATTTTCATTTGCGCCAAATGCATGAGAGATAAGCTCCTTTGCACATTTATTGATTAGCATTGCTGTAATACCAGCTGCTAATGCACCAAAGAAGCCTGACATCAGACCAATCGCCCATGCTGGGTTTGGTTGGCCCATATATGTGACAAATCTGAAGATTCGAGTAAATACAAATGCGCAGATTGTCCATAGTGGATATCCTGGAGGATGAGGTACGCCTAGATAGTCACCAGCTACAGCAAGCTCACCTGAATCTTCAAGTGTTACTGATGGAGCTGTTGTAAAAGCATAAATAATAAACGAGATTAAAAAGCTTATACCGAAAGCTAAATAATCCATGCGATTAAAGAACCCACCCTGCCACCAACGCTTTTTAGGTGAAGCATTGACTGCTGATGCACTATCTAAATTTGTTTCAGAATTCTTATTGTCAGAATTATCTGTACTCATCTCATTAAAACCCAAAATAAATTATTTATTTTTTCCTGCCTCGCGTAATGCAAGCTGCTTCTTTACACTTGGTTGACGGCGACGGAAGCGATTTCTCCATGCCAATCTGAATACCATGCCAAATGCCTCTCTAGCAATTGCCTTACTTAGTTTTGAAAAACCATAACGGCGATCCTCAAAAACAATTGGCACCTCGCCAATAGTAAAGCCACGCATCCATGCATTATGTGTCATCTCAATTTGGAATGAATATCCATTTGAAATTACTTTATCAAGCTCCATTGATTCAAGCACCTTACGACTGAAGCACTTATAACCACCTGTAGGATCAGAAACAGGCAATGCTGTAAGCATACGAACAAACAAACCTGCACCCATGCTGATGATTAAACGATTCAATGGCCAATTGATAACACGAATGCCGCCTTTATAGCGAGTTCCTAGCACAAGATCGCTTTCCTTTGCTTTTTCCAAAAATGCAGGAATTTCTTTTGGATCATGCGACATATCTGCATCCATCTCAAACAAATATTCGTATCCCTGCTCCAGACCCCACTTAAAGCCAGCAATATATGCGCGACCAAGCCCAGATTTTTCTTTTCTGTGCAATACATGGACTTGAGGATTTGCTGCGCAATGTTTATCAATCAAATCACCAGTACCATCTGGTGAATTATCGTCAACAAATAGAACATTTACTTTAGGTGCAGAAGCAAAAATTGCACCTAAAATTACATCAATATTATCTATTTCGTTGTATGTTGGTATAATAATTAAAGTTTTCTCTTGCATAATGTTGAAATTATACCAAAAAAATCATATTACGCGCAACATATAAAATAAGCAAAACGAAAAAATACTGGTTTTAAAATTACTCTTTTTTGAGGTGGCGAGATGGACAAAATACAGAGAATTTGCTAGAAGAATTTACTCAAATATTCGGATTTAAACTTACTATAGCCTTATATATAGACAAATTCGCCTAAATATCCCAAAAAAATTATTTTCCTAAAGTGCGAATCATTCTACTCTTAAATTCTGTAGGATTTTTCTCATTGAAAATGAATAATCTTCCGCCTCGTCGCTCATCAACACCATAACACCGATACCCAACGGACGCATCCCAAAACAGACGAATTCCATCAACCTCAGCTTCAAAATCATTTCTATGAGTATGCCCGCAGCTTATTCCTATGATATCCGACCTGTGTTTAAGCATTTCAAAAAGGCCAGGATCTAAAGCCAAACCATTAAATACTTCATCATAATTTCCGGATTTAATATAATCTTTTGGTGAGCTCTGGGCCAAACAAAATGCCTTCACTCCAATGTGCATGCAAAGGAGACCTGGCACCTTCCTGCCTACCAATTTTTCTAACTCAACAGATTTATCATTATACCAAAGTAATTGATCAGCAAATAATGCTCCCCAAAAACCTATGTCATTGGAAATTGTGTTTGGTTCAAATGGAAGCCTGCTACCATTTCGTGAAAGTTCACAAATCCACTCCTGCTTTGAGTCAACGGTATAATTTGTATCTAAACACCAAATCGCTAAAGCAGGCTCATCATTTTTGTTGTAAACAGGCAATAAAAAATTTGTCTTACCATGAACATCATCCCCTGTATGAGAAGACACACACATTGGGAATGACTCATAAATAGATTGATGAACTTCAATATCTATAGGAACCTCATGATCGTGATTTCCAAAGACATGAGCCCAAGGAATTTGACGAGTTTCAAGAACAGATGTAAAAATGCTTAAAAACTCTTTAAGTTCTTCATCACTAGATATTTCATGACCATTACAATTATCACCGCCAAAAACAACTAAATCCGGATCTGCCTCATCAACAAGCACCTCTACCGATCTTAAAGAGCGTGGGTCATATTGCGTTGATTCCTGCAAATCAGACATCATTAAAACCCTAAAGGTTCCATCTTCACGAAATTTTAGCTTATGCTTTGTTTTTTCTATCATAAAAAGTAATCAGCAAGTAAGATGCATCAAATTTGATTACATTCAACACCAAATCTACTTAATAATAATAATTGTTGATAGTGGGAAATCAAATGCTGCGGCACCAATTGGTACACGCTTTTCGCTATATTGAACACCACGTTGGTCATGTAAAAGTAGCTTTGCTCCATCGGACTCCTCCCCATAGAAAGTAGTCCATGTGGCACCTTTGTCTTTTGAATATGCAACATAAGAAAAATCATCTGTCATCTTTACAAGATAACCCTTGCCATCAAGAGGACCGAGCTTTGCTATTTCTACAACGCGAGAACGCTTCTCATCGTTATTCAATAAAGGAACAGGGACTGGCTCAGCAAAAACAAATTCAGTTGGATTTGTATCATAGTGCTGATAAATTCTATCCATTGTGCCATACTCAGCAAAAAGCTCTTTCTCATCATCTGCCACAGAACCATCTGCCAATGATGCTGTGGCCAATAAATCTGATGAACTTATCTTATTGTAAATATTACCAGTAGTTCCTACATAACCACTGTTCATATAGTAATTGTGAACAACAACAGTATTAAGGAGTTTTAACTTTACACTGCCATGATAAATACCTCCAGAGGCAGACTTATCTCCTGGATCATATAAAGCATTACCCACAACTGTGCAATTAACTAAATATGAAGGGCTGCGTAAATCCAAGCCAGCTCCATGGCTGCCTGCTGTATTATTAGCTGCTGTACAATTTACTAAAATACATTCGTGACCACCTTCCACACGCACACTGCCACCGCCTGCGCCACCTGTACGACATCCTGAGAACTCTGAATTTGCAATAACAAATTTATTTGTACCACTATCCATGTATATTGAACCACCTAATGTACCTGTACCTTTAAATCCGTTATTACGGAAAATGCACCTGTTTATCAATATTTTAGCAGCTGTATTTCTCAACACATAAATTGCTCCGCCACGACAGCTATGTCCTCCAGCTATATTACCAATAAAGTTACAATCTTCAATCAATACATTGCTAACCTCTGGAGAAATACATATTCCTGCACAATAGGAGCTACTTTTATTCTCTATAAAATTGCTATTCTTTATTACAAAATTATCACCTAGAGGAATAAGGACACACCCCATGACAGGTCCAGATAGAGCCATATTTCCAATAAATTCGCAATTTGTAACAGTTAAATTACCAAGCACATGTGCAGCGGCACCACCAGTAACCGATTTACGGCCTGAAATCTTGATAGCACCTACCCTATTACTTACAAAAGAGCAACTATCCAGAAAGACATCACCCTCTGAATAAATTGCACCACCATAAGCAATTTGTGAGCCCCAGTCACGGCCATTAGCATTTTGAAAAACAAGATTTTTACATGATAATGATGCACTTGGATTATTTACAGCAAAGATACGAGAACCGCTGTCTTGATCACCATTAAAGCCACCATCCAGTGTTATTGACTTATCTTCAGGTCCAACAATTGAAACAGATGCAGAGATAGGAATTGCCCAATCAGCATGTGTTCTATGAACAATTTTAATTGTTTGTCCCTGCAGAGAATCATCAAAAACAATGATATCTCCATCAGAAGCACTGGCAAGAACTGATCTTAGAGTTCCTGCAGAATCATCATCTAAAGTTGATGTTACAGTTAATGTTGCTGCTGACAAAGTTGCAGCACCCAAAGTAGCTAATACTGTTCCAAAAATATACTTCAAAATTCAATCTCGCATTTATCTAATTATAATTGTTGACCCATTATATACTGCACCAAGTATATTTCCATAGCTCCAGAAGCCTGATGAAACTTCACTTCCATAAAACGTATTATTAACCTTATCATAGAAGCAAACCTCCATATTATCTGCGATAACAGGAATTAAATTTCTAATTAAAACATCATTTTCCCATATCTTCATAGAATAGATACGTGCATTTGAGAAATATCTTGGCTGACCTGTTACATTTTCACAGAAGATATACATTGAATATCCATTATCCAATTCTTTAGTATTGGTAGCAGAATAAACCTCAACACCATCAAGAAACATCTTTTGTTCACCTACATTAAGGATAGAAACAACATCATATACTCTATTTGTGCTTAAACCTGCGTTTGAACGAATAAATTTATCATATCCGCAACACAATGTATTGACGTAGGTATGGATTGCATATATTCTGTTATCTCCATCTCCTTTTGAACCTATCAAACCATTATCTGCACTTGTATTTAGCCATTCAACCTTAGCTTCTACTTTTATTCCACTCTTACCATTGATACCAATATCGATATATTGAGGTGGGAATGAGGTATTATTTTTCACAGAATCAGAGGTTAAATATTCCACCATATACTTAGGATATTTTGGCTGCTTATAGACAGAGCTTCCCATCTCCACGACTGGCTTACCAGCGTATTTGCCTGCCAAATCAACCCATGGGAAACAGCATTCATCAGTAACACTATTATACAAACATGCCTTACCATCTTTTACAGCAGGATAATAATCACCAATCAAGACACCATCCTGCCAAATTTTAAGCTTATAGCACTTAGAATAAGATGCACAATAGCGATTGCCTAATGCAAACAATTTTAGCGTTTCATTTGAATCAAAAACATCTGGGTTTGTTATTTCATATAATTTTGCACCGTTAAGAGTAAAAGAGACCTCATTTTCGTCTGCAACAAATCTGAAATCATATCTTTTATTAACAGCAAACTTTCGTGAATTACCATTTTCATCGGTCAAATAAACCTTTGTTGTACCATGAGCAATCCACATATTTCCATCAAATTCATGCATAGGTACTAAATAATTTAGTGAACCTTTAGCACCTATAAAAGTAGACTCTTGACCACCATCAATATACGTCCACTCCATTGAGCCTTCAATTGTTGTGCCGGTTCTTGCTGTTATACCTAAATCCATAATAGTATCATTTCCGGAACCAATCCAATCTACAAAAGCATCTGGTTTTCCAGGCAATTTACGAGGAGAAACACCAAATGTACGACCTGTTCCTATAGGCATTGAAAATGTGCCATTTATTTTATCATACACGCCTGAATAACCATCTTCAATATGAGGTACGTATTCACGAACAAGCTCACCATCTAACCATATCTTTGCTGAATACAGCTTTGCTTTTGAAGGATAATTATTTGATGAGTAATTCATCGCAAAGAGGAAAAGATTAATTCCCAAATCCATACCTGTTGCATGGGTGCCGGAATAGACAGTTTTACCATCAATTGAGATTGTCTGTAATTCGTCTGCAAAATCTGAAATTACTTTATACTTTCTGCCTGCTTCCACTTTTACATTACCGTCATCAGTATGATTAGCATTTAAGTTTGTAATATCATTTTGATTAAGGTATTTAAATTCGCCATTAACACCAATTCCAAGGCATGAATTATAAATGTATATAGGATAAAATCTGTCTGCACCAACGCGCGCAGCAAAGAAAGCATAATCTCCTGATACATCAGTCCATTCAACTACAGCTTCAATTTTTACGCCTGTTCGTGCAGGGATACCTGTATCAATATAATCATCACCATCAGCCAAGATATATTCAAGAGAACCATCTGGCTGAATTACATTAGCAAATGCAAATACAGATATTAGTAACAAAACAAATGCAACAGTAATCTTTTTAAACGAATTCATAGTTCTATCCAATCATTATAATATATTGACAAACAATCATTTAAATAAAATAAAAATGTTATTTCATTATATCAAAATCAACGAATAAACTTCAACCCAAATTCAATAGCACCCCACCGGATTTAGATAAAAAGGCAGATGGTCCAAATGTTTAAAGCTTCGCAAAAACCATCTTAATACACATGCCTGTACAGAGAACGATATACTGCGATATTGCTTTTTACATCAATATAAATCCGTACATATTTGTACTTTTCCTTGTCTTTTTTAGAACGATTTTGATGGCTAAAAGTACGAAAAACTAAAGTAGAAAACTTGACAATTGGCACCATTTTAAAGTAATATAAATATACATTTATCTAATATAATAAGAATATAGCAATTTCATTCTATATAAACACACCCTAGGAGCTAAATATGGCATTCAATATTGTTCAAAAGATTGACGATAAGGTTCAAATCAAAAATGTTCTAATCAGCCTTTTTGATAAGACAGGCTTAGACACACTTGTTAATGGTCTAATTGAGACTTGCCCTGACGTAAAGATTTACAGCACAGGCGGAACATATAAGGCAATCAATGAGCTTCTAGGTGACAAGGCAGACAAGTATCTTGTTTCTGTTTCTAATTACACAGGCCAGCCAGAAATGCAAGGTGGCTTGGTTAAGACACTTGATTTTAAGATTTACCTAGGTATCCTAGGTGAAAAATATAACGAAGCTCATCAGGGTGATTTGGCTAGAACTAATGCTGTTGCATTTGATATGGTTGCTGTAAACCTCTACCCATTCCGTCAGGCAATCAGCCAGCCAGATGTTACACCTGAGCTAGCACGTACAAACATTGATATCGGCGGTCCTTGCATGATTCGTGCATCCGCAAAGAATTTCATTCGCGTTGCTTCTGTTACAGATGCAGCAGATTACCCTGCTTTGCTTGATGAGCTACGCAATAACAATGGTGCTCTTTGCCTTGCAACTCGCGTTAAGCTAATGACTAAAGCTTTTGCTCATACTGCTTCTTATGACACAGCAATCGCTACACACTTTGCTGGTCTAAATCCTGAGCAGGTTGGCGACACATATTCTGAGATTCAACGCTAATCCATTTTGCGATAAAAGCCAATAGCACGAACAACGCCAATGATTGACTTGCATTTTCATTCTACAAAATCTGATGGTACTATAGCACCAAAGGAGCTTGCACTTCTCGGTAAGGAGCAAGGTCTTTCTGCTATGGTACTTACTGATCACGACACCCTGTCAGGTGTCACAGAATTTATAGATGCAGCTACAGAGGTTGGCATTCGTGCTATTTCTGGCGTTGAGCTCAGCGCTGATGTTCCTGGTAAAACAGTTCACTTGCTTGGCTATGGTGTTGACATCAACGATGGTCCTTTAAATGAGGCTTTGGCCAAAATCAGGAATGGGCGCAAGATTAGAAACAATGAAATACTTTCTAAGCTCACAAAGTACGGCTGCTTCATTACCATGAGCGAGGTAATGGAATTTGCTGGAGATAAAGAGCTAATTGCACGACCACACTTTGCTGCAGCACTTATCAAAAAGGGATATGCATCAAGTAAAAATGATGCTTTTGCCCGTTATTTGGGTCGCGGAGGAATTGCTTATGCAGATCGTTTCAGACTTTCTCCTGCAGAGGCAATCAATTTAATTCATGCAGCAGGTGGCGTAGTTTCTTTGGCTCATCCATACCAAATTGGTTATTCAACCAATGAATTACATGATTTTATCGATGAATTAGTAAATCTGGGTTTAGATGGTATTGAGACCTACTACTCACACCACTCCTACGATATGCTTAATGATTATAAAGCACAGTGCTATAAACATAATATAATTCCTACGGGTGGAAGTGATTTCCATGGCGAAAATAGCACAAACATTAAGCTAGGTGTTGGCGTTGGTTCTCTCAATGTTCCAGACTCTTCTTTTGACTCAATTTTGGATAGAATCAATCTACGAAAAAAATATAAGAGTTACCTATCGGAGACTTACTAAATGAAGGATTGGTCAGAAATCATTTCCGATTTAATTGCAACAGCTTCAACAAAGCTTCCTGAGGACATACGAGATGCACTTACAAAAGCATCTGATATAGAGACAAATCCTGGAGCAAAAGCAATTTTAAACACAATCCTTTCAAATGTAAAAATGGCTGAAGAAAAAGGCGTTCCAATGTGCCAAGACACAGGAACACTATCCTTCTTGATTAAAGCACCTTATGGCACAAATACACTTGACATTGAAGAAGGTATTTTTGCAGGCATTGAAAAAGCTACTGCAAGAGGATTACTTCGCCTGAATACAATTGCTGTACCAAGTGGTGCACAGGTTACAGAAAACCATGCACCTGGAAATCCTGCAATACATTTTGAATTTGAAAAGCGCGATAATATTTCCGTTCAGCTAATCATGAAAGGTGGCGGCAGCGAAAATATGAGCAGCCAATATAGCCTGCCTGACTCACGTTTAGGTGCAGGACGTGATCTTAATGGCGTAAGAAAATGCGTGCTTGATGCAGTACATAATGCACAAGGCAATGGCTGTGCACCAGGCATACTTGGTGTATGCATTGGTGGCGATCGTGAAGGAGGCTATGCACATGCAAAGCTTCAGCTACGCCGCAAGCTTACAGACAAAGCAGCTTTACCTGAACTTGCAGAGCTTGAGGAGCGCTTACTTAATGAAGCAAATTCATTAGGCATCGGTCCTATGGGACTAGGAGGTAAAACTACCCTGCTTGGCGTAAAGATTGGCTCTCTTGCCCGCCTGCCAGCATCATTCTTTGTAACAATAGCATATTGCTGTTGGGCATGTCGCCGTGCTGAAATTATTATAGATTAAATTATAATCTAGAGTTTTTAAATAAAAATAACGATTTGACAAACCTTGATGCCCATTAACGCATCTTGAATAATTTTCAATTCATACAACCAATATAAAGGTACATAAGATGAAAAGCATTGAAGAAATTGATTCAAATTTTAAAGTGGCAACTGTTGATGACAGAGAAATTAATTACTACAATGTTCTTAGCGAACCTTTTTCTGTAGAGGGATTTCCTTGGGGAAGTTTAGATGAAGGGGAATTTAATCGTTTACCTGATTTTCTCAAGATTGATGAAGATATCAATTCCGGAGCATATTGGTCAGGCCACTCTATAACATCAGGTGGATGCGCACGTTTTCGTACTGATGCTACATTTATTTGCATTCGTACTAAAATCAATACTTTATTGGAAATGAACCACATGCCACGTACAGGAGCAAATGGTTTTGACCTTTATGTAGGCAAATTTGGCGAGGATTGTCATCACATCAGTACTGTCAGACCAACGCTGTCTCAAACAGATATTGAGCAAGTAATTTTTAATAACACAACATGGACTAACGAGGTTCGTGATTGGTGTATAAATTTCCCTCTCTATGGAGGTGTCACAGAGTTGGAAATTGGATTACCTCCTGGCTCGAAAATTGAAGCACCAACACCTCACGCTATAAAGCCAATTCTATTTTATGGTTCATCAATTACTCAAGGTGGATGTGCTTCTCGTCCTGGCAATAATTATTGCTCTATGCTTTGTCGCGATATAAATGCAGAGCAAATCAATCTAGGCTTCTCTGGTTGTGGTAAGGGAGAGCCAGCTGTTGCAAGAGCAATTGCAAAGCTTGATTTAGGTGTATTTGTTATGGACTATGACCATAATGCAAAAGATATAGATGATTTAAGAGCAACGCATGAGCCTTTCTACAAAATAATTCGCGAAGCACATCCAAATCTGCCAATTATCATGATTTCTATGTGTGATATTTGGAAAGATCGTGATTATGAAACCAAGTGCAAGCGCCGTGACTTAATTCGCGAGAATTACGAAAAAGCAATTGCTGCAGGAGACAAACATGTCTACTTTGTAGATGGAGAGATACTTTTCGGAACAGCAAATCGTGATGCATGCACAGTAGATGGATGCCATCCAAATGATTTAGGTTTTTACCGAATGTACGAGAATATTCTTCCTGTACTTCGTCAAGCCATTCGCGAAGCATAAACAAAAATTCAAGTTAGGGTGCAAGACGCGACGGCGTGCACCCCAGAGTTGTGCAAGACAAGACGGCGTGCACCCCTTAAAAAAATCGCACTTTTTGCCAGCAACGATTTCTCCAACTAACAAATTTGCGATAATTTTCTTACGCGTGCGTAAATGAATTGAAAATTCATTTAGTTTATATTAAAATAATGACTAAAAAATTGTTAAGCACCCATTTTTAAGTCATTTTTATGAAACAAATTCCAGCTCCTGGCTCATGTATTTTAACACATTGTGGTGACACCATCACATTTAAGCTAAATGTACCCCATCATCAACCTGGTGGTTATGCAGTCTTGCGTACCTCATTAGGTGGTGCTAAAGCATATCGTAAGGAAGTTATTGCTGCGGCAGATCAAGGCAGACCAATGCTTGCTCATCATTGGAATGATATTCCTATGAAAGAAATTGGCAATGGTCAATTTGCTGTAACTATACCACTTGCTGACATTGGAACATTTCGCGCAAAGGCTTGCTTCTTCCCTGCAAATTCAAAAAAGCCTAATTGGCCAGAAGGTGGTGATGTAATCATTAAGACCGCGCCAGCTTGGACTGCAGCACACACATCTGTCTATACTGCATTTCCACGACAATTCCACCCTGCATTTGTTTCTAAAGCAGAGAATCCTCTTCCACAATCAGATGCACTTGCTGAGCATGATCGTAATGGCTGGACAATCATTCCTCCATCTGGCACATTCCGCAATTTAATCAAAAAATTAGATACAATTTTAGGCGTAGAGCGTTTTCGTATCATTCAGCTTCTACCTATTCACCCTACACCAACAACCTATGCAAAGATGGGTCGCTACGGCTCTCCATTTGCGGGAACCGACTTTCTTGCCGTAGACCCAGCATTAGCAGAATTTGATACAAGCGCTACTCCACTAGATCAATTTCGCGAGCTTGTAAATGCTGTGCATTCCTATGGAGCACGCATCTTTCTTGATTTACCAGCTAATCACACTGGCTGGGCATCAACTCTTCAAACCCACCATCCAGAATGGTTCAAGCGCGAAAATAATGGCAAATTCCATTCTCCAGGTGCTTGGGGCATTGTGTGGGAAGATCTTGTTGAGTTAGACTATAGCAAGCCTGAGCTAAAACAATTTATTGCAAGCGTATTTGAATTCTGGTGCAGCCAAGGCGTGGATGGCTTCAGATGCGATGCGGGTTATATGGTTCCAGCTGATGTCTGGCGCTATGTTGTCGCACGCGTTCGCCGCCGCTTCCCAGATACCGTATTTTTACTTGAAGGACTTGGTGGAAAGATTTCCGTTACGCGTCAGCTCATTTCTGACGAAGGTCTTGATTGGGCATATTCTGAACTGTTCCAGACAGAAGATCGCTCAGCATTTGAGCACTATCTACCTGGTGCACTCACAATGTCATATGAGACAGGTCCATTAACAAACTTTGCTGAAACACACGATAATTGTCGCATGGCAGCAAAATCTCCTGCTTATGCTAAGCTACGCACTGCTCTTGCAGCGCTAAGCGCACATCAAGGTTGCTTCGGTATCACAAATGGCGTTGAATGGTACGCCACACAAAAAGTAGATGTGCATGGAGCAAGTGCTCTAAATTGGGATTCTGAAAACAATCAAATCCATCAGCTTGCTCGCTTGAATTGCATTCTTGCAAATCATCCTGCATTTGGTCCAGGTGCAGCTGTTGGCATGGTTCAATATGGCGATGGCAATTCTCTTGCTCTTGTACGTACCCCAGCTTGCTCAAATGATATTGATGGAGTACGCTCCTTTGATAACGAGAGAAAGATTCTTGTATTGATTAACCTTGATGCAGAGAATGGACAAAATGTTTCATGGGGAACACACGAATTTCATATAGACCCTGCCACATGCATTGACCTGCTGGATGGCAAGCATGTTGACTACAGAACAAAACTTGAGCATGGCACACATTCTATCTACCTGGAGCCAGGCGAAGCACTATGCTTATCAAATAATCGTAATGACTTTGATTTGATAAATAAGCTGCAAAGCCAACCAAAATCACACTATTGTGAGATGGTCCGCCATCAGGAACTACGCGCCACTGCCCTACGCATCCGCCAAGCAATTCTTGGCAGCAATGCACCTCTTAATGAAAATGAATCAGTTGAGGATATGGCAACATTGTTGGCAGCAGACCCAGAGAAGTTTATTTCTAATCTTGTTTCTGATAAAGCAATGCCACCTATTGTTCGCTGCACAATTCCAGAAGACCAAAGCAGAACAATTATGGTTCCTCCTGAGCACTTTATGATAATTGACTCACCTGAGCCATTCAGATGTTGTGTTGATTTGCTTAATGGAGATTTTATTGCAAATCTTCAATCTATCCAATTTAACAATGGTCGCTATCTTGTAATTCTTTCTCCTATGAAGAAGCACACAAATAGCATCAATAATGCACGACTCCAGCTAGACCTTTCATCTGCTACTGCTAAAAAGAGAATACTTGTAGATTTACGTCTGCTTCCAACAATTACTCCTGAAGCACCTGCAATGCTCAAGCGCAGATACACAAGTGATGAAGTGCTAAATGGCAATATCGTTGCCCTACTGACAAATGGTTGCGGTGCGATGTCACATGTTCGAGCAAAATGGGGCGACATCCAAAGCCAATACGATGCAATCCTTGCAGCAAACCCTGATCCACGCGTTCCTTGTGACAGACATATGCTATTCACACGTTGCAAGCTTTGGGTTATCAATCAGGGTTTCTCAACTGAGGTAGACACTTCATGTCTTGAGAGTTTTGAATGCGAGGCTGGCTCTGGTGTAGCACATTGGACCTTCCAAGTTCCTGTAGGAACTGGTCGCTTCATCAAACTGAATGTAGGCATTGAGCTGCTAAAGCAAAAGAACCACGTACGTCTAAGCGTGATGCGCGAAAAAGCAAATGGTGCACTTGATATGCTTGATGATAATAGCGAGGTCACACTTGTATTTCGTCCTGATATTGAAAGCAGAAGCTTCCACTGCAAGACAAAGGCATTCAGTGGACCTGAAGCAGAATGGGGATATGCAACAAAAGGAATTCCTAATGGCTTCTCATTCCTGCCAAGCAATGGTCTAGGCTTAGATATGGTTATTTCACATGGCGACTTTACATTTGAACCAGAGTGGCACTATATGATTGGCCATCCACATGAAGCAAATCGTGGTCAAGATGGTGCTTCTGATTTGTATAGCCCAGGCTGGTTTGGCACACGTATTACAGGAGCTGGTGTAGTTGCTCTTGAAGCTGCGCTCTATACAGGTAATGGTACTGAGCATTTGACTCCATCATCAGGTGCTGCATTAAAAGCTACAGCTACACCAAAGCATTTGGAGCCTATTGAACTTACAACTGCTCTATCCAATGCATTACGCGATTTTATTGTAAAGCGTGATGAACTTAAGACAGTTATTGCTGGCTACCCATGGTTCCTAGATTGGGGGCGCGACACCTTTATCGCACTTCGGGGTATGATTGCAGACAAGCGTTATACCGAATCTTTAGAAATCATTTGCAAATTTGGTCAATTCGAGCAAGGTGGCACACTTCCAAATATGATTAACGGAAATGATGCAGCAAATCGCGATACATCTGATGCTCAGCTTTGGTATGCTGTAGCCACAAATGATTTAATCAAACAAATTGGCAAAGAAAAGGTTCTAAATGCAAAGTGTGGCAATCGCACTGTTGCAGATGTTCTGTTAAGCATAGCTAATGGTTACCTAAATGGCACACCAAATGGAATTAAAGTTGATACAGAATCAGGTCTTGTATACAGCCCATCACATTTTACATGGATGGACACAAACTATCCTGCAGGCACACCTCGCCAAGGCTATCCAATAGAAATTCAAGCACTATGGGTTGCTACCCTTGAGCTAATCAAATCAATAGATAGCAAGGGTCCTTGGGCAGAGCTTCAAGAGCTTGCTCGCAATTCTATATACGAACTATTCTGGCTCCCTGAATATGAATATCTATCAGATTGTTTGCATTGCGATTCATTCAGAGCGGCTCGCACTTGTGTTGCAGATGACCATTTACGCTGCAATCAACTATTTGCGATAACATTAGGTGCCGTTACAGATCACGAGCTTTGCAAGCAGATTATTCGCTCTGCAGCACGTTTGATTGTTCCTGGAGGCATACGCACACTCGCTCCTGGAGAAACAAAGTATCGCCTTCCAATTTGTCGTGATGGCAATTGCTTAAACGATCCAGCACATCCATATTGGGGTCGCTATGAAGGTGACGAAGATACACGCAGAAAGCCTGCCTACCATAATGGAACAGCATGGACATGGCCGTACCCATCATATGCAGAAGCTCTTTTGATTGAATATGGAGAAAGTGCACGCACAACAGCTCAAGCACTAATTGCCTCTGGCATTGAGCTAATGGAGAAGGATTGTGCTGGACAGCTGCCAGAAATTATGGATGGAGACTCTCCTCACTATGGTCGTGGCTGTGATGCTCAAGCATGGGGCATTTCAGAATTCCTTCGTGTAGCTATTTTAACCACTAATAAATAAGATACAATGATAAGGACGGAAAGAAATTCATCAATTGAACTAGCTAGAATTATAGCTATGCTTCTGATTTTGATTTCACATTTTTTCCAGCAAGGGAGAATTGTTACAAGTATTGTTCCTGAAGATAGATTTACGTTACTTTGTCTTTCTAACGGAGGAAGAATCGCTGTAAATCTTTTTGTGCTTATCTCATGTTATTTTATGGTTGATAAAAAGCAATATATTGGAACAAGATGGCTTCGAACATATATACCTCTATTCTTTTACTCTGCCACAATTACTACTATTCTTCTTTTGATGGGATTTCTTGATGGAAGAGCCTCTGCTATAGAAATTTTCCGTTGTTATTTCCCATTTTTTGGTCGCCCTCTATGGTTTGTATCGGCATATCTAATGCTACTTTTAGCTGTTCCGTTTTTACAACGAGTAAAAGAAAATGTTTCATCTAAATTAGTTAATGGTTTTATCATTGTAACAACAACTTTTCTTTGGATCAATTGTGTTTGGGGTGCTGTTATTGATAATAGCAATAGTAATTTTATGTTGGATACTTTTTGGTTCCTTTTGTTATTTTTAATAGCAGGGCAAATAAAAACATCAACATCATGGTTTAATAAAGCAAATCGATGGATTTGCTTATGTACTGGCATCGGACTATACACTTTTTTAAATCTAGCCCAATACTATTTATATTGTCAGCTTTACCCATCAGTTTTTTTAAGTAAAATTGTAAATTTCTGCCTATCTGATTTTAAAGGACCAATCAATTTTATAATCGCTTTTATGATTTTCACCTTTTTTGTAAAAACAGAAATAAAATCTAATTCAATAATCAATGCTCTTGCCGCCCCTACTCTTGCAATTTATATAATTCATCAACAGCCATTATTCTATAATTATCTATGGTTTGAAATACTAAATGTTAATGCATGGCGCGGAGGTCCACACACACTTCTACTGGGCATTGTATTAACAATCGTTTTATATTTAGCACTGGCCGGAATTGAATATATACGACGGTTAGCAATTGACAGCTGGTTACTTAAAACAAAATTATTTAGCACTACAGCTGATTTAATTGATAAATTACTTGGAACAAAATAAAAGAAACGACATACAAATATGAAAAAAATTATATTAACAACACTAGCAATAACACTCTTGTTTTCATTTGGTTGTTCAAATAAACCAAAAACAATAGAAGAACAAGCCAAGGCTGAGGTTCAAAAAGTTTTTGATGCAATTGATGATGGAAAAATTCTTTCCTACACCTATAAATCAGATGTTTTAGAAGATCGCGAATTTCTAGACCAAATGATCAATATTGCAGCAAAAAACCTTGATGAAGACATTTATAATCAGGGTGCAAAAACCTTACGAAGTCTTTGTGAAGTTGCTGACAAACAGGCAGAAAACATAGCCTTAAATCTTCTTCTGATGGAATTTGAAGATAAGGAAGACAAAGATATCCGTGCTAAATTAGAAAAAGAGGCAAAAGAAAATGCTAAACAAATTAAGCAAATTGCCGCAATCGTTTCAAAATTAACTCATACAAAGTATGAAACACTCCATAAGCACAATGCTTTTGAGCAAATCATTTCAAAAATTGATAAACCAACATCTGAACTTATCCATAGATTCCTAACCAAAAATTGCAACCTTAAGTCTGCAAAGAGCTTCAATTATATAAAGATGGATGAAACAACGGTAAAAATCGAATTTACTGAATCCTCAGACATTTATGATGCGTTAGGTTTCTTGCACCTTACTTTAAAAAAGAATGGTGAAAAGTGGGAATTATTTGATCATAACAATGAGCAAATAATTTTCAAAGTAGATCAAGAAGTCAAAGATGAAACATTTAGAGAAATTGCATTGTCATTATACTTTGAATCTGTATCCCCTGAAGGACAAATTGAAAAGGCACGCAAAATTCAAATGCTAACACTTTTTGAACAATCTTTAGCTCCATTAAAAGAAGAAATGACTTATGATGATTTTGAATTGTCTCTTTCACAGCTAATGACATTCATATTCTCAGCCATGTCTTCTATTTAAAAGGTTTTTTATCTTAATTTAATATTAAAGTAAGATAATTTCTTGAAAATCATAGTGTAATTTGTTAACCTAAAAAGTAGTTAGAAACTTAACTAATAAGGAAAAATATGAAAATTCATCATACATTAAAATTGGTTGCTGTAACAGCTATTATGGCTTTATCAGCAAATTTATTCGCACAAGATACAACAATAGAGTCAGTTGTTAATGAAGCAGTTGCAACTATTGAAGAAAATGTAAATTCCGGTACTGATGTCGTAGCTGTTGAAGCTCCTGCTGTAGCAGAAGTTACAGAAACTGTGGCAGTAGCAGAAGTTACAGAAGCTGTGGCTACAACTGAAGCACCTGCTGAAGAAGCAAGCAAAAAATCTCGCTTTACAGGCACTTGGTGGGCTCTTTTCCCAGCATTTCTTGCTATCGGTCTAGCACTTATTACTAAAGAAGTATATTCTTCCCTATTTATTGGTATTGTTGTTGGTGCATTATTTGTAAATGAATTTGCTCTTCTTCCAACAATTGACTTTGTTATAAACGAAGGTCTGATTACAGCTGTAAGTGAAACTGCTGGTATCTTTATCTTCTTGGTAATTCTTGGTTCTCTTGTTTACTTAATCAATCGCAGTGGTGCTGCATATGCATTTGGAGAGTGGGCACGAGCACACATCAAATCACGCGTTGGATGCCAGCTTTGCACATTCTTATTGGGTGTACTTATCTTTATTGACGACTACTTTAACTGCCTGACAGTTGGTAGCGTAATGGCTCCAATCACAGATACAAAGAAGGTTTCTCGTGCAAAGCTTGCATATATCATTGATGCTACAGCTGCACCAATCTGTATGATTGCTCCAATTTCCAGCTGGGCTGCTGCTGTTTCTGAATACACCGAAGGCACAGGTTACAGTGGAATTGCCCTATTCTGCAAATCAATTCCTTTCAACTTCTATTCTTTGCTAACACTAATCTTTGTAGTTGCACTGATTGTAATGAAATTAGACTTTGGTCCAATGCGTAAATTTGAAAAGAATGCATTGGAAAATGGTGATTTATATACAGTAAAGCCAAATGAGACAAGCAACACAATTCTAGCTGTAAAGGGCAAGGGTAAAATTGCTGATTTGGTTGCACCAATCCTATTCCTCGTTGTAATTTGTATCTCTGCACTACTTCACGTTGGTGGAATTGCTGATGAAGGCGTTGGTTTTATTGATGCATTTGGTAATACAGATGCAACAGTTGGTCTACCATGGGGTGCAACAATTGTTTTACTACTTGTTATTGCATACTACATAATTCGCCGCATTTTCACACTTAAGAAGGCAATGATGTGCGTACCAGAAGGTTTCTGTGCAATGGTTCCTGCAATCATTATTCTTACAATGGCTGCTACATTGAAGAATATGACTAACGCTTTGGAAGCAAAAAGCTTCATTGAGACAATCATGCAGAATTCAGCACCTGGTTTAGCTAACTTCCTACCAGCAGTAATCTTTATTATTGCTTCTGTAATTGCTTTCTCAACAGGTACATCATGGGGTACATTTGGTATTTTGATTCCAATTGTAGTTGCAACATTTGATGCTTCAAGCCCACTATTGTACATTGGTATGTCAGCATGTTTGGCTGGTGCTGTTTGCGGAGACCACTGCTCACCTATCTCAGATACAACAATCATGTCAAGTGCAGGTGCACAGTGCGATCACGTAAGCCACGTTTCAACACAGCTACCATATGCAATTACTGTTGCTTCAGTATCATTTATTGGTTTCTTGATTTCTGGTTTCGTACATAATTGGTTCATTGTATTTCCAATTACAGTAGCACTACTTTTAGCTACATTATTTGTAATCAAAAAGCTAACTGGAAACAAGTAAAGCTAATAATCAATTAAATACATAAACAAAAAGAGCACTCTAAAAAATTAAGGGTGCTCTTTTTGTTTTTTTTCGTATGCAATTTAAACATAGCAACATAAGTGCTATGATGTATACTCATTGTATATGTATATAATTAGTAGCCACTCTCAGCGATTGGAATAATCAGCTTTTCAAATTCTTCGCGTGACATTGCTAATATCTGGTCTAAAGGAAGCGCATTATCAACAGACAGCTTTCCTGAAGAAAGTCTGCGTAATCCTGCTAAATGTGCACCACAGCCTAGCACTTGACCAACATCATAGCATAGCGTGCGAATGTAGGTTCCCTTTGTACATTTTACACGTACAGTGCTATCTGGCATACCAAAATCTAACATATCAAAACGATATATATGTACGAGCCTTTCCTTGCGCTCTATCTCCTCGCCCTTGCGAGCAAGTTTATAAAGTGGCACACCATCCTTCTTTAATGCAGAAACCATTGGAGGAAGCTGATATATGTCGCCCTTAAACTTTGCCATAGCCTCAAGAACTTGCTCCTGAGTTATTCCTGAAATATCACGAGTTTCAAGTATTTCACCCTCAGCATCTTGAGTTGTTGTGGTCTGTCCTAAACGCATAATTCCATCGTATACCTTATCTCCACCCATAATGGAATTGGAAAGTTTAGTGCCTTTACCAATAAGCATAATTAAAAGACCAGTTGCAGCAGGATCTAATGTTCCTCCATGACCAACCTTCTTCAACTGGAAGGTACGTCTGATACGATATACTACATCATGAGAAGTAATGCCTGCTGGCTTATCAACTAAAAGAATACCATCTGGATCTGGAAGTAATGTCTTTTCCATCTTCACCTACTTTTTCTTGCTATTTGCTAAAATATCTGCATAGCATTTAGCTAAACCTTGCTTAAACACATTAAAGTTATATGTTTTATCAACCAATGCACGGCATTTTTGAGCCTTCTCTTTACGTAACTCAGGCTCATTTGCGAGCTTAGCTACTGCGGCACCAAATGCCTCTGGTGTCATGTCTGCAAGAACAGCGACTGATTCATCTAAAATTAATCGATTTGCTTCAAAATCTGTTGCGACAATGCCACGTGAAACCTTTAGATAGTCAAGCAACTTTAAAGGTGTGTTGACACCGGCAATACGTGGAGAAAGAAGTATATCAGAAGCAGCAAGATAGCAAGGAAGAATATCTGGTGCACGCTTACCGATAAATGATACTTGATCTAAACATCCTTTCTCCTTTAGCCAATCAGACCACTGCTCTATTTCTGCATCACTTCCGCCTATGATAACAAAGCGCAACTTTGGATAATTCTTCAAAGCATGTGGAATTGAATTAAATAGAAGCTCAATACCTTGATATACAGCAAATGAGCCAACATATGTAGCAATAATTTCATCAGGAGCCTTCAACAACTCAGCACGAGCATTAGAAGTTCCCTCCTCTGATGGCTCTTCCAAAGAAGATGGAATATCACTGATGTGATAACCTGGTGTACCACAATTTAATGCTTTAACCTGAGCAACCAGTCCAGGACCTGTTCCTATTACAGCATCTACATGACGCATAACAAAGCGCTCAACCGCTTCATAAACTCTTATAATTAAACTTTTCTTATAACTTTTGGAATCTGAATGCTTTTCAAACACAGCCTTAGCTCGACACAGCTTTGCCAAAAACCATGCCATAAAGCCACAATCCTCAACGCCATGAATTACATGATAGCGGCGACGCATAATCATGAATAATGCCTGAATAAACATCACTCCGTCAAATGCGAGCTTCAATACAGAAGGTCCGATAGAAATTTTCTTAGCAAAGAAAATATTTGGTGCACGATAAATATTAACGCCAGGAACCTCCTTGCGTTCTCCAATAGGAAGCGTTAGAAAATCAATATCGTATCCATTTTCGTAAATAGCTTTAACATCAAAGCCAAGACGAATTGGAGATCCTCGCCATTGGAAGAATGGCTGAGAAGCAATAAACAAAGCCCTCTTCTTTTTTTCTTGCGTATTAGATTCTTTCATATTATATCAATCCTGCTACGAAGCTACGTGCTTCCTTATCTGCATCAAAAATTGCATCAAGAGTTATATCGTCAGCACCAATAATAGGTGCTTCAGCCATTGCCTTTGAGATTAACTCCCAAATGCGAGGCATTGCAATGCGTCCTTTTAGAAATTCTGCAACAGCCACCTCGTTAGCAGCATTCATGACACATGGGGTTAATCCTCCAATCTCACATGCTTCACGTGCAAGACGCAAGCATGGGAATCGCTCATAATTTGGCGGATAAAAATGCAGAGTTTCTTGCTGCTCAAGGCGTAGTCGTGGCAGGGTCTGGTTATCTACACGATATGGCCATGTCATTGCATATTGAATTGGCACACGCATATCAGGAACGCCAAGTTGTGCAAGCTGAGCTCCATCCTTAAACTCAACTAACGAATGAACAATACTCTCTGGATGTACCAAAACATCAATTTGATCCATAGGTATATCAAAAAGCCAACGAGCCTCAATAAGCTCAAGGCCTTTATTCATCATTGTAGAGGAATCAATTGTAACCTTTGGACCCATACTCCAGCGAGGATGCTTTAACGCCTGCTCAACCGTAATCTTAGAAAAATCTACTTCAGGAAGGAATGCAAATGGACCACCTGACGCTGTGAGGATAAGACGTTCAATAGTTGGTTTAACCTGAGGAGGATTTGCAGCCATAAATGCTGGGTTATTTCTTGTGCACCAAGGTGTTGCTCCACTATCCTGAAGAGCTTGAAAGATTGCACTATGCTCACTGTCAATTGGATAAAGATTGACCTTTTTCTCCTCGCAAAGTCGACATACAAATTCGCCTGCAGCAACAAGCACCTCTTTTGTAGCGATAGCTACATCTATTCCAGCATTGATTGCAGCTACTACAGGAGGAAGTGCGGCCATACCTACAATAGCACAAATCAGGCGCTCATTGCCCTCAAGTGTAGCGAGTGTGCACATACCTTCAACACCCTCATGCACACAAACATCTTTTGGAGCAATAGCACGAGCTGCCTCAGCTGCCTCATGGGTCATCAATGCAATATTTTTTACATTAAATTCAGCAGCCTGCTCTAGCAAGCGCTTATAGTTTGAATGTGCTGCTAATGCAATTACCTCTTGGCGATGCTCTTGTGGCAATGTTTGCACGATTCTCAAAGCATTTTCACCAATTGATCCAGTACTTCCTAAAAT
>JAFPBK010000049.1 GCA_017424105.1 Kiritimatiellia bacterium
CTGTAAGACGGGGACGTCTTACAGCCCAGTTATTGTGTAGGACGAGGACGTCCTACACCCCAGTTAAGCACACACTTTAAATATTTTTACCTCATCTATTCGTTATTCACTATTCACTATTCACTAATTCCGCGATAGCCAATACACGTTAATCCTGCGGAATCATCTTGGTGCTCCAGCCAGGACGACGCTTGGCTGCTCCGAGATAATTGAATCACGAACACCACGCGCACATAGCACCTAGCCACCACACAAGCCGCAGTACCTAGAATCCTGCCATCCTGTGCAATCCTGTAATCCTGTACCTTTTTTCGCACTTTTAGCCATCACGTTACGTACGCTCCCATACTTAATGATCTTGTGGGCCGTACATGCTAGCGATTGGCAGTTGGTTAATTGCGTCAATAGACTAGCAATGAGTAAACCAACAACAAGCGCTAGCATATAACCCAGAACCACCACACAAGCCACCACACGAGCTCAGCGCACCTCCGCGTCCTCTGTGCTCTCTGCGTCCCTTTCCCCTCGCACTTTTAGCCACCAATCCTGCAATCCTGTCAAAATCCTCTGAAAATAAAAAAAGCGCACTCGGTGAGAAGTGCGCTTTTGAAAATTCGTATTTAGAAATTGCTTATTTTTGCTTATTCTTGCGAGGAGGTAGGATACCCATCTCAATTAGCTCATCGCGAGGACGTAAGCGAATGTTCTCCAAACCAAGATCTTTCTGAACAACCATAAAGATGTTGCTGTTTAATGGATGGAAGCCATGTGATAAACAATCGTCCATTCCCTCAACTGTAGGTGTGTAGCGCATGCATGCCTCACGCTCAATGCGATGACCTGCACCGATGCAGTGACCTAGTGTCTGGAATAAACGCTTACCCATACGCAAATTCATTGTTGCTTCATCAGCTTTACCAGCCTTTACCCAGCTGCTATTCATTACTGCCCAATATTCGTATGGTGCAGAAATAATTGCTGGAGCATTTTCATCCTCTGTAATGATTAGGATAATCTTTGCATTTTTGTCTGCCTTTGCTTTTTGAGCAAGTGCAAATGCACGAGAATCTGTGCCAAAATCATCAGATGAATTTACAACCTTAACATTTACATTTAGCTGCTTCTGGAAGTGAGCTCGCTCTGTTTCAAGCCAAGCAGAGTCAACAGCATTGTTGTGGTTGATGATTAGAAGATGTGATTCAGGAATGATATATGCCTCAGGTGGGAATTTAGGGATGCGGCGGTGTGTCTGCGCCTTAACCTCTGTCTTTGGTGCTACTGGTGCTGTTGGTGCAGGAACATCTACTGCTGTTAATTCGCTTGCTGCACCACAAACAAGAAATGCTAAGCTTAATAGGCTAATAATTTTTTTCATAATCATTACTCCAATTTAGTTTGTTTGAAATAAAATCTGTTTTAACAAAATAAGCAGAAGCGCATCGTAAAACTTGTAGCGCACTTCTGCTTATTTTTGTTTTATTGTTTATTCCTCGTCTTCAGAGGTTTCTTCAACTGCTTCGTCGGCTTGCTCTAGCTCGTTGAGTAGATGAAGAACATTGTCGCCCTTTTCAATGGACAAAGTTTGCTTAAAAAATAGCTTTGGCGTATATTTTAATGAAACCTTATCGGCAATTACTCGCTGGAAATCAACTCTGTGGCGGCGTAGCCACTTCATTAGCTCCTCAGTTGTAATTTCACCTGTAGGCATAAGTGAAACAAATACAGAAGCAGAGCGTAGGTCTCTTGAAAGCTCTACGCTTACAAAAGAGATTGCTCCTGTGTCTGTGGGATCGCCCAAACCAATATGGTATACTGACAAGGCGAGCTCACGACGAATCATTTCGCTTACGCGTGCAATGCGATCTACATTACTCATAAGTGATGCCTTTTATATTAAAGAACCTTTGGAAGCTCCTCGTAGGTGAAGCATTCAATAACATCACCCTCGCGGAATTCTTCATAGTTAGCAAGCAGGATACCGCATTCCATAGCTTGCCGAACTTCCTTAACCTCATCCTTGAAGTGGCGGATTGTCTTGATGTCACCAGAATGGATAACCTTCTTGTTTCTCAATACGCGAGCCTTAGCTGTAACATTGATTATACCATCTGTTACTAAGCTACCAGCTGCAACACCGATGCGGTTAAGTTCGAAGATCTGCTTAACCTGAGCGTGACCAATAACAACCTCTTTGTGCTCAACAGGTAGTAGGTTAAGCATTTCCTGCTTAACATAGTCAAGTAGCTCGTAGATGATGCGGAAGGTCTTAACAAGAACACCGTGGTGGCGAGCCTCAGAAAGTACGCCTGCCTCAGGTGATACACCAAAGCCGATGATGATAGCAGTGCCATTGCCTGCGCTCTGTACGTCATTTGATGTGATTGCACCAGTACCACTGTGTAGGATGTTGCAAGAAACCTTCTCGCTCTTGATTTCAGCGATAGATGCTTCAATAGCTTCTACAGAGCCCTGTACGTCAGCACGTAGGATAATTGTAAGCTGTAGCTTCTCTGCATCTGTAATCTTCTTGAAGATATCATCAATAGAGCGAGCCTGTGATACTGCACCTAGGCTCTCAAGCTTCTTCTGCTCAGCATATTGCTCAGCAAGCTCCTTAGCGCGCTTTTCGTTAGGGATAACACGAAATTCTGCACCAGCCTCAGGCACACCAGATAAGCCCATTACAGTAGCAGCACGTGAAGGTCCGATAGACTTTAGACGCTTGCCTGTGCTTTCTGTAAGTGCGCGGATCTTACCATAAAATTCACCGCAAAGAATGATATCGCCAACATTCAATGTACCGCCAGTAACAAGTACGCTAGCCATAGGGCCACTGCCTGGCTGCATCTGAGCTTCAACAACAGTACCATTTGCACGACGATCTGGGTTTGCGCGAAGCTCTAGCACCTCAGCCTGAAGTAGAATCATCTCTAGCAAGTGATCTACGCCTTCGCCTGTGCGTGCGCTTACTTTACATACGATTGTGTCACCACCCCAATCTTCAGGAGTTAGACCTTCAGTAGCAAGCTGCTGATAGATTAAATCAGGATTTGCTGTAGGAAGATCGCACTTATTGATTGCAACCATGATTGTAACATTTGAGTTACGAGCATGCTTGATTGCTTCCTTTGTCTGAGGCATGATACCATCGTCTGCAGCAATAATGATTACAGCGATATCTGTTAGGTTTGCACCGCGAGCACGCATTGCAGAGAATGCAGCGTGACCAGGTGTATCCAAGAATGTGATAGGCTCATCATTGATTTCAATTGTGTAAGCATTGATGTGCTGTGTGATACCACCAGCCTCGCCAGCTGCTACCTTTGCCTTACGGATAAAGTCCATCAAAGATGTCTTACCATGGTCAACGTGACCAAGGAATGTTACTACAGGTGGGCGTGGCTTTAGCTGCTCAATTGTATCCTCTGGGATATCATCATCAGCTGCCTTGTCCTTTTGTACATTGTGGTTCTCAAGAGAACGGCGTGCCTTCTCAACCTCAACTGTAAAGCCAAATTCCTTAGCTAGCTCAATTGCGACCTCTTTATCTACTGCCTGATTGATTGAAGCAAAGATGCCTTTCTTCATTAGGCTTGCGATAATGATGTTTGGACGCTGATCAAGCTTTGTTGCAATATCCTTAACAAGCATAGGGCCATGGATACGGAAAATCTTTGCTGCAATATCTGCTGCTGCTGGATCCAAAGCCTCTGTTGCTTCAGCTGCTGGAGCTGGTGCTGGCTTGCCATGCTTATCCTTATTCTTGTCACGCTGATTGCGATCATTTTTGCCAAATGAGTTAGACTCATTGCCACGATTGCGATCATTCTTTCCGCCTTGCTTCATGCCATTGTTGCGTGCATGCTTGCGGAATAGTGCATCCTCTTCATCCTCATCATCTGGATGAAATCCACGAGGTGGCTTCTTCTTGTCTTTATTTGGCTTATCAACATCCTTGTTAAATTTAGGCTGAGCAGGCTTCTCTGCAGCAGGTGCTGGAGCAGGAGCAGCAGGCTTCTGCTTCTTCTCTTGCTCTGGCTTAGCAGCAGGTTTAGCAGCTGATTGCTCTGCTTTTGCAGGAGCAGCAGGCTTTACCTCTGGGCGTGGAGCTTGAGCTGGACGCTCAGGTAGGGCATGCTTGTTGCGCTGTGCAGCAATCTGCTCTTGAACGCGCTTAGCTGTTTCAGCAGCCTTTACAGCCTCAGCTTCAGCAGCTTCTCTTTCTGCCTTTTCCTTAGCTTCCTTCTCTGCCTTTGCTTTTGCTGCTGCTGCCTTAGCAGCCTCGTATTGAGCTGCTGTGCCATCGCGCTCTGCCTTGATGCGCTTTGAACGCTCAATTGCTTCATTAAGCTTTTCGCCTTCAGCATCTAGTTGCTTTTTCTGAGAAGCAACAATCTTTTGCTTCTTCATTGCTTGGCGCTCTGCATTCTTCTTCTCTTCATCTGCAAGATCTACAGATGAACGCTTCTTAAAGCCATTGCGAATTGTCGCAGCATCTTCATCATCTATTTTAGAAACATATGATGTAATTTCAACACCTAGACCATTGGCCTGTGCCAATAGCTCTTTAGAAGAGGTGTTTAGTTCTTTTGCTAATTCAAAAAGTCTCATTATTCACCTTCTGTTGTATCTGCTTCTGTATCTGCTTCTTCAGAAGTCATAATGCCATTCCAAACGCGGATAGGTAGTTCAGGATCATCTTCAATGCTTCCAGGAATGAATGCATTGATAAAGCCTTCTAGACCTTCACGATTTGCAATAGTTGTAATTGTGTCAATAGAAGAGAAGCCATTGCTTAGCAATATTTTTGCATCATCCTCAGAGATGCCAGGAATTGCTGTAAATTGCTTAATTGCATTTGCTCTGTCTTCTTCAAATGTTCTAACTGGCTTAGGAGCATCCTTTTCAATTGTGATTTTCCATCTTTGACCAACGAACTGGAAGTCTGCCAATAGTCTTGCAGCTAACTCAATGTTGTCACCATCTCTGCCGATAGCAGGAGTTCTCTTTGATGGGTCAACATGTACGATAAGTGTGTTGTAGCTATCCTCAGAAACCTTGACTGATTGAATTGATGCAGGAGAAAGTGCATTTTCTGCATACTTCAATAGGTCAGAATCCCACTCGATGATGTCAATCTTCTCAAACTGCTTGTTATCGTAGTTGATCTTTGACATTACATTCTTAATGCGAGAACCATGAGAACCGATGCAAGTACCAATAGGATCAATCTGTGGGTTGTTTGAACGAACAGCTACCTTTGTACGGCGGCCAGGAATACGTGCAATCTTTACGATTTCTACAGAACCATCTTTAATTTCTGCAATTTCGCTAGCAAATATTGCCTTTACAAAGCAATCATCAGTACGTGTCAGGCGAATTCCAGGAATATTTTGTGTTTGAGAAATCTTCTTTTCAAAAGCTTCAATCTTCTTTGCATCAGGTTTTTTGCCATTGCGATAAAGAATATTCTGCTTTAATTCTTCTTCTGTTTCGTTGATACCAGCAATGCAAACATAGATTACGCCTTCAGTTGCATATGTGTCAGAAGCAGGGTAGTCCTCTTTGAATAGGATAGCCTCTGTATCTTCAATGTTGCAAATGTAGTCTTTGCTGCGTGTTAGCTGCTTAACGATTACAGGAACAATTTCACCTACGCGAGAGCGGAAACGCTCTGCGATTGTTGCCTTTTCTGTATCGCGAAGAAGGCGCTGGATTTCTTGTCTGAAAATCTGTACAGCTTGGCGGTTTACTGCATCAATTGGTACGCGAACCCAAATTGCATCGCCTTCTTGAACATTCTCGTTACCAGGAATCTGGCGAGCATCAGCTAACTTCATAAAGCCAGTACCGAAGCTGGTGTCACTTACATAAACCTGTTTCTCTGCTACAATTCTCTTAAGATTTTCAAATTCTACGCGAATAGGGATGTTACCAATAGATTTACGCATAGCAGTAGCATATGCATTCTTTACAAGAGTAAGTAGTTCTGATCGAGAAATACCTCTGCTTGTCTCAAGCGTATTGATAACTGAAAGGATATCGTCAGTTGCCATATGAGCCTCCGTAGATGAATATAAAGTTGTCAAAAAACAAAAGAAGCGGAAATCCTCTCATTGCTGAGAACGACTCCACCACCAAATACGTCGCTATATTACTATATATTTATAATGTAAGTCAATAGAAAATTTAGAAACATGGAGAAAGAGAAATGTGGGTGTAAAAGTTATCATTTATTTAGGTATATACAACTCAAATAATATATTGACTTTTGTGTGTCTTTTATGGCAAAATATTTCCACTTACAAATTTAAAAGGATTTATAGGGTTTGTTTTAGGTAAAGCAAATCCCTAGTTAATTTTATTTATAAATAATATCGGAGTATTCGTACCCATGTCAGCATTTGCAAATATTTGGAAGATTAAGGAATTGAAGTCAAGAATTCTATTTACACTTGGCTTGGTTATCATTTGTCGTTTGATTTCTACTGTGCCAACACCTGGTGTAGATATTGAGCCAGTTAAGCGTTTTATTGATGGTTTGGCTGAAAACGGTGGTGGCTTTATGGGCTTGTTCGATGTTTTCAGTGGTGGTGCATTATCTCAGTGTTCTGTAGGTATGCTAAGCATTTGGCCATACATCACAGCATCTATCGTAATTCAGCTAATGACAGCAATTGTTCCTTCTCTTGAGAAGATGGCTCGCGAGGGTGATGTTGGTCGTCAAAAGCTAAATCAGACAACACGTTATTTAACACTTGTTATTTGTGCTGTTCAGGCTTTCTTCCTAGCAACAATGCTTGAGAATCCACAGATGCTTGGTATTAACGAGCAGATTGTTCTAGCTCCTGGTTTTGGTTTCCGTGTACTAACAATTATCTCAGTAACAGCTGCAACAATGTTAACAATGTGGCTAGCAGAGCAGATTACAGAGCGTGGTATTGGTAATGGTACATCAATTATCATTATGATTAACATCATTGCTGGTCTTCCTGGTGCAATCATTGAGTGCGCAAGCAAGTTCTTCCCAACAGGTGGTCAGCCAGCTGAGTGGAACCTATTCTATCTAGTATTCATCCTAGCACTTGCATTCTTCGTATTTGCTGGTACAATCGCTCTAACACAGGGTGTTCGCCGTATCCCTATCTGCACAGCACGTCGTTCAGTAGGTGGTATGACAGCATCAACAGGTGCAAATACATCTTATATGCCACTACGCGTAAACTTCGGTGGTGTTATGCCAATCATCTTTGCAGGTCCTATTCTTCAGGCTGTAGGTTGGTTGCTAAGCAAGATTCCAGTAGCTTTCATTCAGAGCTTTGGTAACTCTCTAAAGGGTGGTCAGGATGCTGTATTTATGATTTTCTACTCAATCCTAATCATTTTCTTCTCATTCTTCTGGGTAGCAACTCAGTTCCACGCAATTCGTATTGCTGATGATTTGAAGAATAGCCAGGGTTATATTCCTGGTATCCGTCCAGGTCAGCCAACAGCTGAGTTCTTGGATATGACAATGACACGCGTAACTCTAATCGGTGCAATTGGTCTTGTTGTTATCGCTGTATTGCCACAGATCCTACAGCAGGGAACAAACATCCCAGGTGGCATGGCTCGTTACCTAGGTGGTACATCACTATTGATTATCGTTGGTGTTGCACTTGATGTAATGCGTCAGATTGAAGCATATCTCGTAATGCAAAATTACGATGGCTTCCTAAAGCACGGCAAGCTACGCGGCCGCCGCTAATAAAACAAAAAAGAGCGTCCTTCGGGACGCTTTTTTTGTTTTATAGGTAATAGAGGATAGTGAATAACGAATAGATGAGGTAAAAAATTTTGAGGAGCATGCTTAACTGGGGTGTAGGACGTCCCCGTCCTACACGTTAACTGGGCTGTAAGACGTCCCCGTCTTACAGAATAACTGGGGTGCAGTACGTCCCCGTGCTGCACATGTTTGACGTAAGCGTGATGGCTAAAAGTGCGAGGGGGAAGGGACGCAGAGAGCGCAGAGGGCGCTGGGGTGCGCTGAGCTCGTGTGATGGCTTGCGTGGTGGTGCTGGGTGATACGCCAGCGCTTGTTGTTGGTTTACTCATTGCTTTATCTATCGAAGCAATTAACCAACTGCCAATCGCTAGCGTGTACGACCCACAAGATCATTGAGTATGGGAGCGTACGCTGAATTAGTGAATAGTGAATAGTGAATAACGAATAGATGAGGTAAAAATATTTAAAGTGTGTGCTTAACTGGGGTGCACGCCGTCTTGTCTTGCACAAAGCGTGGTGGCTAGAAGTGCGTCCTTTTTCTCGCGCTTTTAGGCATCGTGCTTGTATTACTTGAGGAGCATTTGTGCTGCAGCAAATACTTTTGCTACTTCAAGTTTGGTTATGCATTCACAGCTATCGCATGGCTTTATGCAACCAAATATTGAGCAAGGCTGGCATGGAAGTGATTGCTGAACGACAATGCCACAACCCTCGCTTGGGCCCCATTTACGGCTGTCGCTCGGACCAAACATCACAACTACTGGGCTACCCACAGCTGTTGCTAAATGTGCAATACCAGAATCTGGTCCAATAAGTAAATCAGCATTTGCAATTTCTTCTGCTACCTCGCGAAGACTTAGCTTGCCACACTTGTTTGTCAGGCAAATCTCATTGCATATTTTACAAAGCTTATTGGCAGAAGCTGTATCCTCTTTTCCACCAAGTAGCACTAGCTCTGCATTACCAAACTCTGCTTTTAGCTTTTTGCATAACTCAGCATAGTTTTCTATTGGCCAACGCTTTGCCTCCACACTGCCACCAACATGGATTAAAATCCGCTTCTGTAATGCAGTTGTGCTTCTTTGAGAGAAGAGTGGTGCCAATAGCTTATACTTTGCTGGTAAATCAATTTCACGATTCAATGCCGCATTTAATAATCGACCAAATTGAGCATCTTCTGCACCATCAAGATCGTAGCTGACAAGGTGTGTATATAATCCAAGTCGGTTGGTGTTGATTTTATAGCCCACACGCATTGGTGCACGTGTAATTGCTGTCATCACACCAGAAAGATTATGGAATTGCTCGCTATCAATTACAGCAGCATATTTGCGCTTTTTCAATAAATGCAAAGCCTTGAATGGGCTTTTGTCATAAGAATAGACATTTGCCTCAGGAATTGCTAAAGAAAAGATTTCTGCATTACGGCTTTCGCATAAAATATCAAGCTCACGGGTAGGGCAGTGCTGCTGCAATGCCTTGAGCATAGGCAATAGCATAATTGCATCACCAATTCCTCCTGGTCGTATAACTAATATAGGCCCTTCGCCTAATGCCTCAAGTGTGCGATACTCAACCTTACGTTGAGCTCGCTTTAGTGAGGCACATAGCAAAGGACCTATAATGCTATCTGCATGCTTTAGCAATGCTGACTTCAAGCCCATGGCTAATCCTTAGTAAGCCGTAGAACTATTTGCTAGCCAAATATTCGTTCATTGCCTTTGCTGCCTTGCGACCCTCACCCATTGCAAGAATTACAGTTGCAGCACCAAGAACAATGTCACCACCAGCATAGATTCCATCAATAGATGTCTTGTTGTTTTCATCAACAACAATATTGCCACGCTTGTTGATTTCAAGACCAGCTGTTGTCTGAGAAATTAGTGGATTTGATCCATTACCTACAGCAACAATAACTGTATCCATATCCATAGTAAATTCGCTACCTGGAATTTCTACTGGGCTGCGGCGTCCAGATGCATCTGGCTCACCAAGCTCAAAGCGTACGCACTCAATTGCTTTAACGCGATATTGATCGTCGCCCAAAATCTGTTTAGCATTCTCAAGAGTATGGAAGATAACTCCCTCCTCCTTAGCGTGGTGAACTTCTTCAGCACGAGCAGGCATTTCTTTTTCGCTACGACGATAGATGATGTGAACTTCCTCAGCACCTAGGCGTAGAGCCATACGAGCTGAGTCCATTGCAACATTACCACCACCAAGCACAGCAACCTTCTTGCCGTGATAGTATGGAGTGTCAGCATTCTGCTCATCATATGCTTTCATCAAGTTAGCACGAGTCAAATACTCATTTGCAGAGAATACACCAACCAGATTTTCACCAGGTATATTCATAAATTTTGGAAGACCTGCGCCTGTACCAATAAATACAGCATCAAAGCCATCCTTCTCTATTAAATCTTGAACGCGGCGTGTACGGCCAACAACAAAGTTTGTCTCAACCTTTACGCCCATCTTTACCAAGTTGTCAATTTCGTTCTGTACAATTGATTTTGGCAGACGGAATTCTGGGATACCATAAACAAGAACACCACCTGGCTTATGGAATGCTTCAAACATTACAACTTCATGGCCTTCGCGGCGAATATCTGCTGCAGCTGTAATGCCAGCAGGACCAGAGCCAATAATTGCTACGCGCTTACCAGTTGCTGGCTTAACAGCAGCAACCTCTTGCTTGCCACTCTCACGCTGCAAATCTGCACAATAACGCTCAACGCGGCCAATAGCAACTGACTTCTCTACATCCTTTAGAACCTTACCCATTGTGCAATATGCCTGGCATTGCTTTTCCTGTGGGCAAACACGGCCACATACTGCTGGTAATAGTGAGCTCTCTTTAATAATTGCGATTGCTTTAGTAAAATCACCCTCTGCTGCAGCTCCTAAAAAGCCAGGAATATTGATTGATACTGGGCAACCCTGCATACATGGAGCATTTTTGCATTGTAGGCAGCGAGAAGCTTCTAGCATTGCTTGCTTCTCTGTATAGCCAGTAGCTACCTCGCCCATATTGTGGCGGCGTACTTGTGGATCCTGCTCTGGCATTGCCTGTGGTGGAATAGCCATCTTCTCTTGAGGTGTCATAAATTCTCTCCCTAAATTTTGTTATGCATGAAGACCAGAACGGCAAACATGGTCGCGTGCACGCTCTTCTTGTGGCTTATAGGCACTTAGACGCTTCATCATCTGATCAAAATCAACCTGGTGAGCATCAAACTCTGGACCATCAACACAAACAAACTTTGTCTCGCCGCCAACTGTGATACGGCAACCACCGCACATACCTGTGCCATCAATCATAATTGTGTTTAGTGATGCAACTGTTGGAACATTGTATGGCTTTGTTGTTAAAGCGCAGAACTTCATCATGATTGGAGGTCCGATAACAATTGCCTCATCTGGCTTATTTGTCTCGCTCTCACAAAGCTCCTTCAGAGGCTCTGTAACAAGACCTTTGCGACCATAAGAGCCGTCATCTGTAACTATGATTAGCTCATCAGCAATCTTCTTCATCTCTTCTTCCATGATGAGAAGCTCTTTGTTGCGAGCGCCCATAATAATTGTAACCTTGTTTCCTGCTGCCTTCATTGCCTGAGCAATTGGGTGCATTGGAGCAACACCAATACCACCGCCTACACAAACAACATGACCACGCTTCTCAACGTGTGTTGGCTTACCCAAAGGACCAAGTAGGGCAGGAAGGCTGTCGCCCTCATTAAGCTTTGCAAGCTTCATTGTAGTAGCACCAACAGTCTGGAAGATAATTGTAATAGTTCCTGCAATTGAGTCTGCATCTGCAATAGTAAGTGGAACTCTCTCACCATACTCTGTGTTTACTTGAAGAATGATAAATTGGCCTGCTTTGCGCTCTGCTGCGATAAGTGGAGCTTCGATGTCCATTCTATAGACATTTTCTGATAGCTGCAGTTTTTTTACAATTTTGTACATAGTTACTCTGTGTTGTTTTATGTGTGAACCGATAGCTATGCTATGGTTGCGAAATTATTGTGATTAAGAAGCAATCAAAAGATTAGTTAACGCGCTCAACAACGATTTCTGGGTCAACTGTTACGCGTAGGCTTTCCTCAACATAGCCCTTTAGTGTAGCCATAGCGTGAGGGCAGCAGCCACAAGCACCCTTTAGGCGAACCATAACTGTCTTATCTTTGATGTCAACTAGCTCTAGATCACCACCATCGTTCTGTAGCATTTTGCGTAGAACATCCAATTTCTCGCTAATTGTCTTGTGTAAATCTGAATCCATAACTGACTCCTTTTGTGTATTTTAGTGTAAATTGTTGAATGTGAGCGTATGTATGTAAACGCAACGTGAAAATAATAGGTTAAAATTTTACCAAAAAGCATTCCATTTTACAAGCAATAGAAGTAGCCTTTTGCATTATTTTGTCCAATAAAATTGATTGGTGATTAGATAAAGCAAATATTTGTTCATAAAATATGTTGGTATTTATGTATAACTAATTGTATTAAAAACCTTGTTTTGCTAAAATAGCAAAAAATCTAAGGAGGTTTATATATGAGCACAATGCATGATGAAGCAAAAACGATTATCAGTAAAAATTGTGGAGCAAAAATAGACCCAAGCCTAAAGTTTTGCCAAGAGTGCGGGAGTAAAACACCTAAGTTTATTGCATTAGAGAATGCCGAGGCAGAGCGCATAGCCCGTGAGAAAGTACAGAAAGTGTTAGAAGAATGGAATATGGTACGCATACCAGATAATACAACCCACAAAGGCTTGTACTTTGGTAAATATCAAGTTACTCAAGCACAATGGCAATCAATAATGGGTAACAATCCTTCGTATTTTACAGGCAATTCATCTCGTCCAGTAGAGTGTGTTTCATGGTATGATTGTCAAGAGTTTTTTGAGAAGCTTAACGCTCACACAGAAGTTAAGCAAGCAGGGGTAACATTCTTTCTACCAACAGAGGAGGAATGGGAGTATGCTTGCCGAGCAGGAAGCACAGGTAAGTATGGCTTACTTGCAGATGGGCGAGAAGGCACGCTTGATGAGATGGGTTGGTATTTAGGTAATTCATCTGCCAAAGGATGGTTTTTAGGATTCTTAGGCATAGGAAATCAAACGCATCCAGTAGGACAGAAGAAGCCAAATGCATGGGGGTTATACGATATGCATGGCAATGTGTGCGAGTGGACGGCTTCGGCTAATGGTTCTCACCGTATTATCCGTGGTGGTAGCTACTTTTATTTTGCGTCTTTCTGCTTGTCGGGTTTCAGGCTCTGGTACCTTCCCGATTTCAGGAGCCTCGGCCTCGGCTTCCGCCTCGCTGCCTCTAGGACAGGAAAATAATCTGTGCTAAAAGAAATGAGGAGACACAGCAGGCGGTGCAAATAAAATGCACCACAAGCAAGCCTCCGGAAAATGTTTTTCAACCCGCTATAAGGGTTGAAAAACCAAAAATTTTTTGATGCTAGCATGAGCCTTTTTAAAATTACTCCATGCTCATGAATGAAAAAACCTTACGTGTACACGGATGGTGTTCTAATGTGGATGCAATGGTAACACGGATATTCACTAATATTCACGAATATTTTTGCATACTATAATGTTATCTATATTTGTGTTTTACTCATCCGTGTGCATTTGTGGAAATTCGTGTTCGCGCCGCAGGCAGGAGCGTCAGCGCTCTAATCGTTTCACTTATTGCTTACGCTTAACACGGAGTACGGAGGACAATGGAGAATTGTGCAAGCAATTATTACAATAACCACAGCACCCCTCAGTTCTCCGTTCCTCCAGAAAACCACACTACGTGTGCTCCGCGTTTCGCCGAAGGCCAGAGCGCCAGCGACAATCAGTCGTCTCTGCGTCCCTTCTTCGGACTTTTAGCCACCACGTGCACCACGCATGTATAAGCGTAAGCGACCATCTCCAATCCGTGTATGTGGTTTTGTAACCTCATAGCACGACTTGAAAAAAGTGTAGTAAGTTACATTTTTTTCAAATATATGCTTGATAAACACCCGTATATTCTGATACATTGTTGATGTTAACTTGAAAAAAACGTAGCAAGTTACACTTTTTCAAATATAGGAATTTATTTATGATAATTGAAAGAAAAGAATTTCTTGAGCAACTAATAAATGCTAAGGCTCACCATCTTGTCAAAATCATCACAGGAATAAGGCGCTGTGGCAAAAGCTTTCTACTATTTAAGCTATTTAAAAAGCATCTCATAGATTCAGGCATTCCTCAGGATCACATTATTGAAATAAATTTAGAAAATCCTATTTTCAAGAATTTGCGTAATGCCATTTTGCTCGATAAATATATTAGAGAACGCATAATTAAGGACAATACACAAACATTCATTTTGATTGATGAAATACAATTAGTAGGTAAGGTATTGCCACCTGATATTGATATTTCTAGAGTTCATCCTGAAGATAGAGAAAATATGTATGTAACCTTTCATGATGTATTAAACGGACTTTTGAATGAGGATAACGTAAACATATATATTACTGGTTCAAATGCAAAAATGCTATCATCTGATATTGCTACCGGTTTTCGAGGGAGAAGTGAAAATATAGAGGTAACACCTTTATCCTTTTCAGAATTTTATCCAACAATAGAAAATCAATATGAATTTCCTGAAATAATCCGTAATTATTTTATCTATGGAGGATTACCTGAATGTGCAAATCTTAAAACCATAGACGAAAAAGAAAAGTATTTATTAAATCTTGTTCAAACAATTTACTTAAAGGATATTTTAGACAGGCATCATTTGCATAATGATGGTTTATTGGATGCTCTAACAAATACAGCAATGAGCATGATTGGAAGCTTAACCAACCCCAATAAGCTTGCTAATGCAATTATATCCTCTGGTGTATATAAGGCAAACTCAACTACGGTTTCAAAATATTTAAGCTACCTAGAGGATTCTTTTTTATTATTACATGCAAAGCGGTATGATGTTAAAGGAAAGAGATACTTAAGTAATACTTGCAAATACTATGCGTCTGATACAGGCATTAGAAATGCAAGGCTTAATTTCCGGCAAAATGAATTATCCCATTTGATGGAAAATGTAATATATAATGAGCTACGGCGTCGTGGTTATTCTGTTGATGTAGGTATTGTAGAAAAGGTAAGCACAATAAATAACAAAAAGGCTCGCACGTACTACGAAATAGATTTTATAGCTACTCGAGCAAGCGAAAAAATTTATATACAATCTGCATTTAACATCCCTGATAATGAAAAGAGAGAGCAGGAGACTTGTTCCTTGCGTCAAATAAATGATGGATTTCGTAAAATAGTCATTACAGGTGATGCTTATGAAAAAACATGGCGTGATGAGAATGGCATTATCTTTATGGGTATAAAGGCATTTCTTTTAAACACTAAGTCTTTGGATGTGCTATAGCTCTTGCTTGCATGAGCCCAGCGACCATCCCCAATCCGTGTACGTGATGCACGTGATGCCAAAGGGCCGCAGAGCCGTGATGCCGAAAACACACTAGCGCTTGGCAGTTTCCTTATTGCTTCTGAAAGATAGAGCAATAACCAAGTAAACAACAAGCGGTAGTGTTATCACAGAACCCATCACGCAAGCCCTGCGTCCTCCGCGTCATTTGCGTCTCTGCGTCCCTTCTTCGCACTTTTGGACGTTGTGCTATTACTCTTCGTACCAGAAGTCAGCTTCGCTCTGAAGTGAAGCAGAAAGTATAAATTTGCCTGGCTCCAGAATTTGAATTCCGTTTGGTAAAGAATATGCCAAATCACGCTTTGGATCAATCTTCAGAATTATTTCTTTTGTTTCTCCTGCTTTTAGCATTACCTTCTCAAATGCAATAACTTTGCGTATTGGTTGAGTGAATTTTGCCTCAACATCAGATAAATACCAAATAATTGTTTCTTTACCAGCAAATTTGCCTGCATTCTTTACAGTAACACTTGCCTCAAGTCCTTTACCAACTCTCTTGACATTTACTTTACCATATTTATAAGTAGAATATGCTAAGCCATAGCCAAATGGGAACCATGGGCCATCCTCATCCTGTAAATCCTGGTAGTCGTGTGCTTCAGGTGTGATTTTGCCATGGCAGTTGTAGTAAATAGGGATTTGTCCAACTGAGCGTGGGAATGTGATTGGAAGTTTGCCACTTGGATTTACCTTGCCAACAAGAATTTCCATTGCTGCTGTTGGTGCTCTGCGTCCACTCTGCCACAACCACAATAGTGCATCCATTGACTTAAGCTCCTCTTGGAATGCCAATGCACGACCAGAGCAGCAAAGTCCAATAATTGGCTTGCCGAGGGCGGAAAGTGCCTTGATTAGCTCACGCTGAGCAGGTGGTAAACAAATATCGCGGCGTGATTTGATTTCGCCAGCCATCCATGGTAGCTCGCCAAAGCAAAGCATAATAATGTCAGCAGACTTTGCCACCTCAACTGCTTTCTCGCATTCTTCAGCATCGCCAGGAGCAGGTCTGTAATCCCAACCTGCACAACCACGAGCAAAGCTTAATGTTGCTTTAGGGAAGAATTTCTGTGCCACACCATATAGTGTCTCGCCATATTCAGGTGTTGGCTCAGCAGCTGCTCTCCATTGACCCAAGTGTGGGTGAATTTCGTCAGCAGATGGACCAATAAATGCAATGCTGTTTACCTTTGCTGGGTCAAGAGGAAGAAGCTTATTGTCATTCTTCAATAGAACCATTGTTTCGCGAGCAAATTTTAGCGACAAATCATCGGCATCAGGTAGGATGCATGTTTCCTCTCTTGTAAGCTCAGGGGCATAAGGATTTTCAAAGCAGCCAAGCTTGAACTTAACGCGAAGTACGCGAGCAACTGCTTCATCAACTGTTTCCATTGAAAGCTTGCCACTGGCAACTGCCTCTGGGATATTTCTATATAAGCCATCACCCATAGCCATTTCATTACCTGCATATAAAGCTTCAGATGTTTGCTCTATTGGGTCAGAGGTGTAGCCCATATTGCCCATACGATGCAGTGCACCACAATCAGAAACAACAAATCCACTAAAGCCCATGCGTGTGCGTAGCTCATCTGTGAGCAAAGCACGATTTGCAGGGATTGGCTTGCCATCCCACTCGTTAAATGAGCTCATCATTGTGTATGCACCAGCTTCAACGCCTGCTGCAAAAGGAGGAAGATACCACTCGCGTAGTGCTCGACTTGAAAATTCTGTGTATGAATAATCGCGGCCACCCTCACATGCAGAATAACCAACAAAGTGCTTTACACACGCTGCCACGCGGCCATCCTTTTGGAAGCCACGAACTGCTGCAGCAGCAAAGCAACTGGCTGTATATGGATCCTCTCCGTAACCCTCTACATTTCTGCCCCAACGTGGGTCATGGCCAACCTCAACCATAGGACCAAGGCACCAGTCAATGCCACCATCCTGCCAGCATTCGCGAGCAGCAATACGTTGTGATTTTTCTGTGAGGCTAGGATTAAAAGATGCTGCCTGAGCAAGTGATACTGGGAACATGGTTCTCCATCCATGAATTACATCAATTGCCCAAAGCAGAGGAATTCCTAATCGTGTTTCTTCAACAGCTTGGCGTTGGAATTTATTACGATTTCTTGAACCTCCCATAAATTGGTACACAGAGCCACAGGTAGGGCAGTATGGATTATCAAGAGAGTAGTTGTCTGGATTTGGATCCACACCAATAGTGTCTTGGCAAAGCTGGTCAGCCTTTTCTTCTATTGTCATTCTGGAAATCAAATCTTTAACTCTCTCTTCTATTGGAGCATTTGGATTTTTATAAAGTGGTGTTTTGCCTTGCTTCTTTGTGTTATTTGTCTTTGCTTTCATGAAAAATGCCTTTATGGTAATGCTATATTGATTTTACTCTTATTTATATCTTCTTTTTCTCGTATTAGTTAGAGCGAATCCATACTGACATATTTGTGTCACCACGATTACTCCATAATGCATAAGGGATAGCAACAAATTCTCCTGGAATTTGATCAAATGTTTTATCTGTATAAAGTGCATCATCTTGAGCCTGCTCATAGAATGCTTTGCCCTTGATACAAATAGTTTCCTCTGGCAAGCCATCAACCTTAACTAATTCAAAGCTGCTGTTCTTATCAATAATCATATTGATTAGGCCATTAGGATTATCAATTGCTTCGCAAGCATAAACCAAAGGACCACGCATCAATGCAATGCGACCTGTGTTGCTTGGAACCTTTAGATTTGAGCGCATTACCTTAATTGGCATTTCTAAGTTGCACTCAATGGTGTCGCCTGTATTTACAAAAAGCTTTACATAACCATTCTCAGGCTTTGTTTCAACAGATTTACCATTCTGAGCAAGTGTGTACTTATCACACCAGCCAGGAATTCTGATGCTCAAAGGAAGATTTTCCTTTGCAGAATCCTTAACTGAGATGGTGATTTTTCCGTCGTAAGGATATCCTCCGCAAACCTCAAATTCGCCTAGTTTATTCTTATAAGAGTTGGCAACAGGGATATTCAACAAAAGCTCATCGTCACTTATACTCCAAACATACTGAAGCATCTCAGGGATAAAACGACAGAAATTTGTTGGGCAGCAGGAGCAATGGAACCAAGGCTGACGCTCTCTTGAACCAAAGTTATAGAAGCCTGTTGTGTCATTTAATTCCAAGTAGTTTGTGTAGTAGAAATTTTCACCAGAAAGGCTTATGCCACTTAGGATGCCGTTAAAGATAGAACGCTCCATTGTGTCAGCATAGTTTGCATCACCTGTGATGTTGAGCATGCGAGAGGCAAAGCGTACCAAACCAATTGCTGCACAGCTTTCTGCATACATCAAAGTGCTGTTTGTTAAATCGTAATCTTTTGTGAATTTTTCACCCCAGAAAGCAGAACCAATACCACCAGTAATGTACATACGCTTTTGAGTGATGCTCTTGTAAAGTCTTTCGCAAGCTTGGAACAAAGCATCATCATTTGTTAATGCAGCAACATCAGCCATACCACTGTATAGGTATACAGCACGTACGGAGTGACCAACTGCGTCGGTTTGCTCGCGAACAAGGATGTGTGCTTGGTGATTGATAACATCCCAGTCGTTTATGCCTTCAACCTCAACAAAGAAGTTTGGTGCTCTGCCACGTTCATCAATAAAGTATTTAGAAAGCTTCAAGTATCTTTCATTGCCAGTTGCTTTGTAAAGACGAATCAGAGCTAGCTCAATTTCTTCGTGACCAGGAGCACCGCGTCTTTTACCTTCCTCATCGCCAAAAACAGAGTCGATGTAGTCTGCATATTTGCATACAACATCAAGAAGCTTTTTCTTTCCGAGTAGCTCATACGCTGCCACACCTGCCTCAATCATATGGCCTGCGCAATATAGCTCATGGTCATGGTAAAGGCTTTTCCAGCGTCTTTCTGGGCGAACGACAGTGAAGTGTGTGTTAAGATATCCATCTGGTTGCTGTGCAGAAGCAATTAGATCAATAATTTCGTCATATTGCTTTTCCAAATCTGCATCTGGATAAATTGCCAGGATATTTGCTACGCCTTCCAAAACCTTTGCCAAATCGGAATCCCAAAATACATGTGGCTCTTTATCCATACCTGGCTTCCAATCAAGCTTAAAGGCATCAATGCGGCCTGTTTCTTTACACTGTTTAAGTGAGGAAGGAATTGTTGCCTTATAGCATGCTTCAATGCGCTGTTTGAAGACTTTGTCGTTAACTTTGACTTCAGGGATAGAAGCAAGGGATAAATTTCTTGTTTTCATGTTTGTGGGTTCCTAAATTATAAAGATAGTATATATTGTATAAAATTGTAAAGTGATGTTGTTCCCAACTGAAAATATTATCTCAAATAAATTAGCGGTAATCTAGCAAAAAGTATTAGAATTTTCGTGTTATTTACCTTAAATTTTCAATAGCTCCAAAAATGGCAGTTAAAATAAGCGTGATGCCTAAAATTGCGAAGTTTTGAACCACGAAAGGCACGAAAAACACGAAAAGAGGGAAAATTGCAGCGAGAAACTTTGTTCCCTATGTCTCCTACGCTGCAAAATTAGAGTGTGCGTGCTACACATATATTTTAGTCCCACCGCATATATTGCTTCGCAATGCTTCATATGCCGTAGGCATGCTTCATGGTGCTTGCACCACTTCATAGCGCTTGCGCTGCTTCATCTAATAATATTACTGGGTGTGAGGTGCGTGAGTGATAGCGACACGCTCCTCTCGTATATTCCGCCTTGTACTCAAAACGGGCCTAGCGTGCTCTGCACGCCCGCATTGCGCAAAAACTCTTAATTCATAAGATAATAAGTTTTTTTTATTTATTATCTCTTACCGAATCTATTCATTATTCACTATTACCTATTACCTAAATTTAATTCGTTAGCGCGAGCTTAGGCGTGGCGTACTCACCAAAGGCTTAGGCATGTTTTACACGCTCGCGTTAGCATAAATCATCTTACAGCACCCAGACTAAAATCTGGTTGGGTGCAAAGAGTTTTTTATGCAAAATATTAGGAAAAATGCTTGATTTTCGCATACACATATATTATAATATATGTATTATGAAAAAAGAAATATTATCCTCTAGTCGTTCTCGTGAAGAGATACTCGCTGAAATTGCTTC
>JAFPBK010000050.1 GCA_017424105.1 Kiritimatiellia bacterium
ACTAATTCTGCGTACGCTCCCATACTCAATGATCTTGTGGGCCGTACACGCTAGCGATTGGCAGTTGGCGTTATCTCGGAGCGGCTAGGCGTCGCCCTAGCCTCCAACAACAAGCGCTGGCGTATCACCCAGAACCACCACACGAGCCCAGCGCACCTCCGCGTCCTTTGCGCTCTCTGTGTCCCTTCCCCTTCGCACGTTTAGGCAGCATGCTTACGTCAAATATGTGCAGCACGGGGACGTACTGCACCCCAGTTATTCTGTAAGACGGGGACGTCTTACAGCCCAGTTAACGTGTAGGACGAGGACGTCCTACACCCCAGTTAAGCGTACTCCCTAGAAATCATGCGCTAGCCAATACACGTTAATCCTGAAAAATCATCTTGGTGCACAGCCAGGGCGACGCCTGGCCGCTCCGAGATAATTGAATCACGCCCATCACACGCACATAGCACATAGCCACCACACAAGCCGTAGCATCCGCACAAATCCAAACAAAATTATAGTCACTCTTGTCAAAAACTTCGCACTTCTAGCCACCACGCTTACTTTAACTTTCGTTTTCAAGATTGCTCTGACATTGTAGGAGTTGCGTTGAGCAACAGTGATGTGTCCTCATGATTTCTTAACATTTTCTTTAGAATTTAGATTTAATTTATTCTTGAAGTTATTTTGTTATATAAGGTATAATATACGAAAAACACACAAAGGTAATATTTGTGAAATATTTTAGGAGGTATTATTTATGATTAAAGGAACAGAAACAGAGAAAAATCTTTTGAAGAGCTTTGCAGGTGAATCTCAGGCTCGTAATCGTTATACATTCTTTTCAAGCGTAGCAAAGAAAGAAGGATATGTTCTTGTATCTGATATCTTTGCAGAGACAGCTGCTCAGGAGAAAGAGCATGCTGAGCGCATGTTTAAGTGGCTAGAAGGTGGTCCAGTTGAGATTACTTGCACATATCCAGCAGGTAAAATCGGCACAACAGTTGAGAACCTAAAGGCTGCTGCAGCTGGCGAGAATGAGGAGTGGTCACACGATTATCCTGCATTTGCAGATGTTGCTGAAAAAGAAGGCTTTGCAGAGATTGCTGCAATGTATCGTAAGATTGCTGTAGCAGAGAAGTATCACGAGGAGCGCTATAACAAACTATTGCAGCGCATCGAGAATGGTACAATGTTTGATAATGGTGCTCCTGCTAAGTGGCGCTGCCGCAACTGCGGTTATATCCACGAGGGAACATCTGCTCCTGAGAAGTGCCCTGCATGCCTACATGCACAGGCTTACTTTGAGCGCTTTGCTGAGAACTTCTAAGCAATGAGAATAACAGGGGGAATAAATCGTGGCAGAGTGGTAAAAATGCCATCTGCAGGGGTTGTTCGCCCAACCCAGGATTCGGTGCGAGAGGCGCTTTTTTCTATGTTGCGCGAAATCGTGCCGGATTCTGTATTTCTTGATTTGTTCGCTGGAACTGGTGCCGTAGGCCTTGATGCAAAAAGCAGAGGAGCTGCTGAAGTAATTTGGGTTGAACGAGATAAGCGTGTGGCAGCAGTTCTGGAAAACAATATTAAGACAATTTGTGGCTCGATGGATGGAGCTCAGTTGGTGCGAGCAGATGCAATGCAGTGGCTTACCCGCCCAAGCGGCCGCAAACGTTATATCACAATAGGCTTCGCAGATCCTCCATATACTACTGAGGAGAAGAGTGACGGAATTGACGAGCTTTTGGCCGCCGTGGCAAAGTCGGAGATAATGGTTGAGCGTGGAGTCTTTGTGGTTGAGCAGCGTCTTGGAAGTCCTATGCCTTTGCTCCCAGAAAATTGGGAGATGATCAGTGAGCGCAAATATGGCAAGACGCGTCTCTGTCTGTTAAGGGTTAAATATGAAGCAGACCCTGAGCAGAATTAGAATATAACAAACTTAGCTTCAACGAATTAGTAGAAATACAGCTAGATATTTAGGCAAAAATGGAAAATCGTAGAACAATTATTTATCCAGGAACTTTTGATCCACTTACGCTTGGTCATTTAGATTTGATTAAGCGCGTAAGTTCTTTGTTTGATAATGTGATTATTGCGATTGCAGCAACCTCAGTAAAGAATGGTGCAATGTTCTCTTGTGAGGAGCGTGTTGCAATGGCGCGTGAGGTGGTAGATGGAATGCCTAATGTTAGCGTGGAAATAATGAATGGGATGCTTGTGGATTTTGCTCGCAAGCATAAGGTACGCGTGGTGCTACGTGGTTTGCGTGCATATAGTGATTTTGAATATGAATTTCAGATGGCGCAGACAAATCGTAAGCTTGCACCTGAAATTGAGACTCTCTTCCTTATGCCAAAGGAAGAGCATAGCTATGTAAGCTCCAGTACTGTGCGCGAGGTGGCTAAATATGCTGGTGATACAAGCATATTTGTTCCACCAGAGGTCCAAAGATATATTGAGCGCCATGTTGTTGTCTCCAGACTGAATGGCAAATAGGTGATAGAGTGAAGATATTTTTAGCCGACTATAATGAGTCGCCAAAGAAGCTTTTGGGTGAAGATCCAGTGGAGTGTTTTGAGTGGGAGGTTTCTTCCTACGATTTGTTAACTCCAGCGGGACCAATTTTGTCAAAGCTGACAATTCAGCTTTTTGATAAAGAATTGCTCGTGATGGGTGAGTGTTCTGCTGATTTTGTGGGTAATTGTTGCCGCTGTGGCAAGGAAATTTCCATGAAAATTGTGGCAGAAGTGAATTTTTCTGAGGAAATTTCACTAGAAACAGGCGAGTTTGACTTGACAAATGAGCTAAGAGAATGTATTCTACTCGCTCTTCCAAATCACCCATTGTGTAGTGTTGATTGTAAAGGGCTCTGTTCTCAGTGTGGTAAGCCACTTTCTGAGGGCAAATGTTCTTGCAAAAAGAATGACAAAACTAGCGTATGGGATGCGCTGGATGGTATCTTATAAGATAGAAACGTAAATACGTAAAGGAAATCGGAGTTAAAAATGGCAGTACCAAAGAGGAAAAAGTCAAAGATGCGCGTTCGTATGCGCCGTGCACAGAAGAAGGCAGAGCTAGCTTCAGTAGCAACATGCCCAGAGTGTGGTGCACCACGCCAGAATCACCATGCTTGCCCAAGCTGCGGTATGTATCGTGGTCGCAAGGTAGTAACTGTCGAAGCATAATTATAGAAATCAGCTATGCGTATTGCTGTTGATGCCATGGGTGGCGATTACGCCCCTTATGAGATTGTCAAGGGCACCGTAGAGGCATTAAAGGATATTCCAGAGGATGTATCCTTAGTGCTTGTTGGTGACCAGGGTGCAATTCGAGAGGAGCTTGCTAAATATAATGTTAGTGAGTCTCCTCGATTGAGTATTGTACACACCACTCAAGTTATTGAGATGTGTGAGGCTCCGGCTCAGGCAGTACGCACTAAGCGTGATTCTTCAATCTGCCGTGGAATGCAGTTAGTTAAAGATGGGGAGGCAGATGCTTTCCTATCAGCTGGCAGTACTGGTGCAATGGTTGCAGCAGCAATATTTATTGTTCGCCGCTGTCCAGGTGTTCGCCGCCCAGCAATTGGAACTGTACTGCCTACGGCAGGTAAACCTATTCTTGTGCTAGACGCAGGCGCAAACACAGATTGCTCAGAAGAAGAGCTAGAGCAATTTGCAGTTATGGGCAATATCTATTCCCAAGCAATTCTTGGTCAAGAGAAGCCTGTAGTTGGTTTGTTGAGCATCGGTGGTGAGGAGCTAAAGGGTAACGAAGTTACAAAGCGTACCCTACAGCGCCTTCGTCAAAATAAACTTCTCAATTTCTGTGGCAACATTGAGGGTCACGATGTTTTTGAGGGTAAGACCGATGTTTGCGTTTGTGATGGTTTTGTAGGAAATGTTCTACTAAAGTCAGTTGAAAGCTCAGCAAAAGCAATAGCTCATTGGATGAAGCGTGAATTTAAAGCAAATCCATTAAGAATCTTTGGTGCTTTATGTCTAAAAGGCGCACTGAAGAATTTGAAGAAACGTATGGATCCTGAGGTCTATGGCGGAGCACCTTTGTTAGGTGTTAATGGCACAGTGATTATCACACATGGTGCTTCTTCACATAAGGCTATTTATCATGCAATTCACGTCTCTATCAATGCAGTAAAGACTAGAATTTCAGAAAAGATTACGCAGAATTTGGCTCAGTTAGCAGAGCAAAAGGCAGCGGAAAGTAAGGAAGAGACCAATGTGTAATGCTGGTTCTCCATGCTCAGCAGTTATAACAGGTGCTGGCTCCTATGTGCCAGAGAAGGTTATGACTAATGAGGAATGGTCAAAGCTTGTTGATACTAATGATGAGTGGATTACCACTCGCACAGGTATCAAGACTCGTTATTTTGCTCCAGAAGGAGTCTATACTTCTCATTTGGCAATCAATGCTGGACGCCAGGCAATCGAAGATGCAGGCGTAAATCCAGAGGATATTGATTTACTGATTGTGGCAACAATTTGCCCTGACAGACCTTTGCCATCAACTGCTTGCTTTGTGCAGCATGGCCTTGGTTTGACAAATGCAGCTTGCTTTGATTTGGTTGCTGCTTGCTCAGGCTTTGTTTATGCATTAGATACAGCTAAGCAATATATTCTAGCAGGTTCTGCAAAGCGCGTGCTAGTTATTGGTGCTGAAACAATGAGCCGTATCATTGATTGGCAGGATCGCAGTTCATGCGTTCTTTTCGGTGATGGTGCAGGTGCAGTTGTTGTTGAGCGCGTTGATGAGCCAGGAAAAGGTATCCTTTCTTCAAAGATTGGCGCAAATGGTGGTCTGTCAGAGCTGCTACGCATTGAGACAGGTGGTACAGCCGAGCCATTGACTCACGATAATTTAGATGAGCGCCGCCAGTATGTTAAAATGGAAGGCAATGTTGTATTCAAGCATGCAGTTCGCAATATGTCTGAGATTGCAACTAAGGCAGTTGAAGCAGCAGGTTTGACTCTTGAAGATATCAATTGGCTTGTTCCTCATCAGGCAAACACACGTATTATCGATGCTGTTGGCCGCCAGCTAGGAATTGATGCTTCTAAGGTTGTTGTTAATATTCAAAAATTTGGTAACACAACAGCTGCATCTATCCCTCTTGCATTGAAGGAAGCTGTAACTGATGGTCGCATCAAGAAGGGCGATAATATTCTTATTGTTGCTTTCGGTGCTGGACTAACTTGGGGCTCAAGTGTTTTCCGTTGGGAAAAATAAAATTTGATTTTATTCAAGTATTTTTGATACTGTATTTGTGTGTCACGAGCAGTGGCAGATGAATACAGTTTTTTTATGTAAACAGATATATGGCTAGATTATGAAACCAGAAATTTTAGCACCAGCAGGAAATATGACCTGTCTGCAAGCTGCAATAAATGCAGGCGCAGATGCAATTTATTTAGGCCTTGATTCTTTAAATATGCGTTGCGGAGCAACAGTAAGCTTCACAAAGGATAATTTGCCTGAGGCATCAGAGAGATGCCGTGCAGCAGGAGTTAAGCTATACCTGACAGTAAATACAATTATTTTTGAAGGTGAGCTTGGTCAGCTCGATGATATGCTTTGCTTTGCTAAGCCATATATTGATGCAGCTATTGTTTCTGATTGGGCTGCAGTGGCAGCGTGTAAGCGTCATGGTGTGCCAGTGCATATCTCGACACAAATGTCATGCAGTAACAGTGAGTCAGCTGCATTCCTAAAGTCACAAGGTGCAGAACGCGTTGTGTTGGCACGTGAATGCACACTTGAAGAGGTTGCAGAAATTGCTTCAAAGGTTGATATTGAATTGGAGACTTTTGTTCATGGTGCAATTTGTGTGGCAGTGTCTGGTCGTTGCTTTATGTCGCAGCATGCTTATGGCTTCTCTGCTAATCGTGGTGAATGCCGCCAACCATGCCGCCGTAAATATACAGTTGTAGAGGAAAAATCTGGAGATGGACCTTTAGCAAGCTTTGATGTGCAGGGACACAATGTATTTTCAGCTCGCGATTTGTTTGCTCTTCCATTATTGGATAAGCTTACAGAGGCAGGTATTCGCTCCTTTAAGATTGAGGGGCGTGCACGTAATCCAGAGTATGTAGCAGCTGTAACTGCTGCTTATCGAGAGGCACGTGATGCTGTTCTTGCTGGTGAATTTACTGAAGAGTTGGTTGCACGACTCAAGACCAAGTGCGAAACAGTTTATCATCGTGAGCTTGCTCAGGGCTTGTATCATGGACGTCCAGGCAAGGATCAATTTGCTTCTGACGGTGTTGAGAATCTGGCAACACAAAAGAAAGAGCATATCGGCATCATTACAAATTACTTTGTAAAGGCAGAGGTTGCTGAGTTGCTTGTACACAATGATGCTTTGCGCAATGGTGATGTACTTTCAATTCAGGGCAATGCTACAGGTGTGCTTGATATTGTTGTTGATAATATTCAATGCGATGGCGAACCTGCAACCGAAGTTCCACGCGGACACCTTGCCACATTTAAGTGCACTACACGTGTTCGCAAGAATGATATTGCTTATCGCATGACAGATGTATAATTTTGAATTTGGCGCTGCTTTCTAAGTTTATAGTCAAAATCATTTAACAGAAAAAGAAAAGGAAAAATTTATGCAATTATCAGATACACATAAGGCTCGTTTAGAGCGTGCAATGAAATGGTTCGCTCCTGCACGTTTCGGTATGTTTTACCACTATGGTTTATTTACAGGTGGTGGCTGCTCTGTAGTTGTTGAAGATGATGTTTACAATGGTAAAATGATGTATTCAACGCCTGAGGAGTTTGAAGCAGCTACACCTGGACCAGAGGCTGTTGGTGCAAATCTTGCTCAAGCAGCAAAGGACGTTGGTGCAAGATATGCTATTTTGACTGCAATTCACACAGGTGATGCTTTGACAGTATTATTCCCAACAAGCAATCCAACATTTTACTACAAGACAAAGGGTGATTATGTTGGTGAATTTATCAAAGCATGTAATGAGCGTGGAATTAAGCCATTTCTATATCTCCCAATGGGCTTTGGTGGTTGGGACCAAGAGCCATATGCTCCATGTATTGACCCAGAGGTTGGCAAGGGTGGCTATCCAGCATACTACACTCTTTTGTGTGAACTGATTAAGGAAATTTATAATCGCTATGGTCATGCACTTGCAGGCTTGTGGCTTGATGGCCGCCCTGAGTTTGGTATGGAGCGCATTCCTGGATATATTCGCTCATTGTGGGGAGATGATTTTATCATTACAAATAATGCTGCTGCAGAACTAGATGTGCCAGAAACAGATTATGGAACATCTGAGGAGCATGAAGACCCTTGTTCTCCTCCATACAATAGATGGAGTGGCTATCGCAGAAATGGTCGCTGGGGAGCAACACCACCACGCCGTGACTTTAATGAGGATATTCCTACACCAAACTATTGGTGGTGGAATGGTCCTGATAAAATTAAGCCAGAATATAAAAATGATGAATTTTTCCTGTTGCGTGAATTTTGCTGTGCAATGGGTCAGCGTGGTATGTGGAATTTTGCCCCTGGTATTGGCCCTCTGATTGATGGAACAGTTCCTGAAGAGCTAAAGCCATCCTTGAAGCGCATAAAAGATTTCTTGGAGTGGGGTAGCGAAGCTATTTACAATACAAAGGGAGCTGAGGCAACTATTATGACACCTGGCTACTTTGATCATCACAACAGTATTGGTTTCTGTTCTATCACAACTCCATACGATGATCCAAATACATTTTATGTTCTAGTGACACAGACTCCGCTTAAGGGATTTGCTTTGTTTGAGACAGCAGGTTATGTACCAAAGTGCATAACAGATTTGCGTACAGGAAAAGAGTTGTCTTTTGAGATGTGGAGTGGTCCATATCTTGAGGGAGTAGACTGGAGCGATGTTGACACTTATGGGGTTAAGGTCCTAAAGTTCGAGTTTTAAACCTTACTTTGAGTTTGTATTGAAAGACGGAGTTAGATATGCGGGAGGAGCACTTTCCTGTTGTTCAGTGCACCTCCCGCGTCCTTTGCGTTCTCTGCGTCTCTGTGGGAAATAATTATAACTTGTAAATTTGATGTTTTTGTGGGTATTATTTAGTTCAACTGCCGTTTTTAGGATTAACTTCCATTTTTAAGATTTATCCATATTTTTTAACTCGTTCAAGACTAATGTTTGTAATTCCTTTCTTGGTACTATTAGTTCATAGTCACTAACTGCTATCGGCTTATTTATATCTTGTAATGCTAATTCAACATCTAAACGATCCTTTTCAGCACAAAGAATAACTCCTATTGATTGATTTTCTGTGGGTTCTTTTTCCAGCTTGTCTAATAATGAAAGATACATATTCATCTTTCCTACATATTCGCTTTTAAACTCTCCAATCTTTAAATCTATAGCAATTAAACAATTTAATTTTCTATTTGAAAATAGTAAATCAACAAAATATTCCTTTTTGTTAAATTCTAATCGATATTGATTACCAATAAATGCAAATCCTCTTCCTAATTCAAGCATAAAAACTTTTATTTTTTCAATTATTCTTTTCTCTAGAAGTCGTTCAGATATCGGTTCTGTAATACCTAAAAAGCCAAGATTATAAGAGTCTCTTATTATTTCAGATGCATATTCATACTGAGCTTTCGGCAATGTTTCTATGAAATTATTATCTTTATTCTTCCCTTTATTATTTTTAAAGAAATTCATTTTTATTGCGTTTAACAATAATTCTCTATTCCAATTTTTATTCACACATTCTGTAGCATAATAAAAGACCTCTTCATCAGTTAACCCCTTCTCCACCAACAAAATATTCTTTCTCCATGATAAAAATGCAACGCAGCGTTGCACTTTTATAGAAGAACCACAATATCTTTCGTAAAATTGTTTCATATACCAGAGATTACGTGGAGACAAACCCATTTCTGGAAAATACATCTTTAAATCAAATGAAAGTCTTTTTATAACTTTACTACCATATCCACCGTCAATTTTTTTATCATGTAACAATTTCCCCAAATTCCAATAGGTTGTTGCAACTATTGTATTAACTTGCAATGATAAAGAGCTTTTTGCCGATTGTACTTGAGTTATAGCAATATTTAAAATTTCACT
>JAFPBK010000051.1 GCA_017424105.1 Kiritimatiellia bacterium
AGACCAAAGTAATTATTTGCTGCAAAAAATTCACGTGTGGCAGCGTCATTACCCTGGCTGGTCATGATATAGAAAGGAACTGTTGTTTCCCACTCCTGCTCAAGTGCAAGAATCTTACGAGCATGGAAATAGAAAAGTGACTCATTGCTCAAAGGACCAACTGGGTAGCATCCCTTAGGACCATCATAGCCAAGGCGTGTACCCTGACCACCAGCAACCATAAGCACACCCACCTTGCCACTACGTAGCTCAAGTGTACCTGCGCGATATGCTGCCTCATAAGCTTCACCTTCCAACTCAGCAACTGGAGCAGGAATCATTTCACCCTGTTCACCTGCTTCATTTTTTGCTGAAAGCAAATTCTTTGTCATTGTAATTGATTTAAAATCCAGTGTAGCTATCTGAGCTAATAGTGCTTCTTGCTGAGCGGCATCCAAATCGCCCCAAAAATTAAGAACATGAGCTTGGTCATTTGCTTCTAGTAAAGCTTTTGCTTCTTCAAAATTCATAAATATCTCCAATAATGGTAAAATAATACTTAAAACTAACCTAATTATACCAAAAATGAAAATATGCAACAAGGTAAATAATTTAAAATCACCTGGTGGTGTAAGCACGATAACTAAAAGTGCGATTTTGATAGGATTAACAATAATTTTGCTTAGATTTTGCAGATTTGGTGGCTAGTTGCTATGTGTGCGTGAAGCATGATTCAAAACTAGCACTTGTTGTTGGACTAGGGCGACGCCTAGCCGCTCCGAGATAACTCAAACTGCCAATCGCTAGAGTGTGTGATGCACCAAGGTGATTCCCTTAATTAGCATAAATTTATGCAGATGTATATATAAGAATGTCAGACTAACGTTTGCGCTGATAACCAGAGCGGCAATTAGAGCAATAAAATTCTGGTCCAGCCCATGTAGTGATTTCTTTTGCACCACATGACTTACATTCGCGCTCCTGCTCTTGTCTGATGAGTCTAAGCTCATCTACATGGTCATCAAAGAAAATTGGCTCACAATCTGTAAAAACATTCTTTGTATGAAGCTGCGTGCTGGAGTGTTGCATATCTCCAAAATTACGCATTGTTATAACAGCTGTTCTTTTTCCTAGCATGCGAGTCTGACTGATAAGTGGAATATAATCAGATGAACCACAAACAAATGCAGCAATATCAAACGAATCTGGCATTACGCAATTCTTCAATACTGCAGCAGATAATGAAATTCCTATCGCGCGTTCTTCACTTATTGATACATCTGATTTATAGTCAATTGTGGAAGTAATAACATCAATTGAACACTCTCTTGCTAAAAAATCATAAAAAGCAATTTGTTTTGCAGAATTGCAATTCAGCTTATTTGTCTGAACTACTCCAAAATACAGGCAACGAACCACATCTACTTCTTTTTTGAACGATGCAGATAACCACTCAGATATAAGACTTGAAATTCTTCTGTAATCTAATTCAAAGCCATCTTCATTTTTTAAATTAAAAAGCACTTGTCGACTATGATAAAACCAATTTCCATCAACAAAAACCATTGCTTTTAATGCCATACCTAATCCCTAATAATATATTATTTTCTATCAAATATGTTGCTAATTTCAAAATATTTAACAACAAACTCATCCCTTAAACTGACACAATTATATACTACTCTTAATCCAAAATCAACAATAAAAATCCTAAAACGATAGTTGGTGTAAGTGTGGTGGCAAAAAGTACGAAAGAAAGGTACAGGATTTCAGAATTTAGGTGCAAATGCAATGAGCGTACATAAATAAAAAACCTAAATTCAACAGCCAAGTGCCGAATTTAGGTTTTTTACTTAATTATTTTATAATTGCAAGAGATTTAGTTCCAGAAATCTGTAGGAACATCTATACCAATATCCTTTGATTTAAATACTGGGTCCTTACCCTCTCTACGCTGTGCTTTATAATTCTCTAATGCTTTATATGCATATCCACCAACAATTATACATACAGGAATGTTGATAAATGCAAGAATACACTGAGCAATATCTGCTAAATCCCAAGCCAGACCCATCTTGATTCCTGCACCCAAAGCAATAAGTACAGCACCAACAACACGGATTATTATCAATATAATCTTACTTGGCACTTTACCAAACAAATAGTTCAAGCAATTTTCTACGTAGAAGAAATTACCTAACAATGTTGTAAATGTAAATAATACCATTGCTGTAGCAATAAATATTGGACCTGCGATTCCAAATGTAGAAGAAACTGCTTGCTGAACATATGGAGCACCGGAAATACCCTCTGTAGTTGGATCAACATTTGTGCAAAGACACATGAATGCTGTTGCAGAACAAATAACTAATGTATCAATAAATACTGATAACATCTGAACCAAACCCTGCTTAACCGGATGAGAAACATCTGCTGAAGCAGCTGCATTTGGTGCAGAACCAATACCTGCCTCATTTGAATATAATCCACGCTTCATACCAAGCATAATTACAGAACCTGCAAAACCACCAAAAATTGCCTTGAAATCAAATGCACTCTGAAAGATTGTCTTGAACATGCCAGGAATTTGCTCAATATTGATAATTACTGATACCAATGCAAAAAGAATATAAGCAACACCCATAAATGGAACAAGAACTGATGTTACTTTGATAATTGATTTGCAACCACCACAAACACAAATAAAGAATAGCAATGCTACGCCAATACCAAAGTACCAAACAATATTTGCTGTTTCCTTATAAAACTCAAACTCAGAGAAAGCGCTCTGTAAATTATAAGAAGCAAGCATATTGTAACCAACACCATATGTAAAAATAAGTGCAAGAGTGAAAACGATTGCTAAAAACTTACTCTTTAATGTGGACTCAATATAATATGCTGGACCACCATAGCTTGTACCATCAGGCTTTTTACGTTTGAAAATCTGAGCAAGTGTTGACTCAACAAATGCAGAAGCTCCACCAATTGTTGCTGTCAGCCACATCCAAAATACTGCACCTGGTCCACCAGAACAAATTGCAACAGATACACCAATGATATTTCCAGAACCAACACGTGAAGCAGTAGAAACCATCAATGCACTGAAAGAAGAAATTTTTCCTATTTTAGGTTTTTCCTTAGTAACATTGATTGATTCTTTTAAAAAGGCCTGGATTAGTCCTGTGCGAATTGTAAAGTACAAGCCACCAGCAAATAGAACAACTGCTAACGGCCATCCTGTTAAATATAATAAACTTTTATATAAAAGATCCATTTATTTCTTCCTTAAGTATTTAGTATAATGATTTTTATTGCGAATATAATTTTTAGAGTATAGCAAAAAAAACGAATAAACACAATCAGCAAACGAAATTTGCATTTTTTATTCGTGCAAAAAGCGGCAGTTGAAGTAAATGTGATGGCTAAAAGCGCGAAGATTTTTGACAGGATAGACTATAATTTTGCTTGGATTTGTGCGAATGCAATGGCTAGGTACTGCGTGCACGTGATGCATGATTAAAACACTAGCGCTTGTTGTTGGGCTAGGGCGATGCCTAGCCGCTCCGAGATAACTCCAACTGCCAATCGCTAATGTGTGCGATGCACCAAGGTGTTTTTCATTTAACCTTATTGATGAAGAAATATATTCGTATTATATGTTAACAAACAATAAGATATATCAATTTATTACATTCAACTGCTGTCTTTGTTAATTATTGTTAATATCTGCAGAAATAAGCCAATTTTTCAATTCTTCCAGTAAAGCATCGGTATTTGCCAGCTTTTCTGGATAACAAGAATCACAGAATGATACCAAAGCTTTAGCTGCCATAGATTCTGGATACTTTTCTGCAAGAGCATGAGCATCTGCAAATATTTGCGTATATTCTGAAAGCTTTTGAATTAGCCTGCGAACTTCTGTTTGCACAGTAAGTCTTGATGACGCATCCTCAATATAAGGATAAAATTTAATACCATCCAACGCATAAATTATATGCTCAACAGCAAAATTCAATTTTATTATTAGTTGAGAGAACTTTTCTGTTTCTGTTGTATCTTGACCTTCTGGGAATATTTTCTTAGGGTCTAAATGCTCTTGAGCAAAATTATCATTACGATATTTCTCTCTTATTGCCTTATCACGAAAATCAGGCACTTCAACAGGTACTCCGCCAGAATACTGACTCTTAACGGCCATAATTCCTGTCAATGTTGCATCACAAGCTGCATAAATATCCCATGCTGGCTTTGTTCCAAATAAAATGGCCCTTGCAAAATCATAAATAACCCAAAAATCACCACCATTGTGACCATAGCGAGAGGACAGTTTAAACAACTCATCTCTTTTACGAGAAAGTTGCAGCTTTGGTCCATGTCCACATTGACCTATAGCAACAGTTGGATCTCCTTGTGTTAAATCAACAAAAGCACGTGTACCCCAAATCTTGCGGACATGAGAGTCACATGTTGACGCACCCATCATATTACGCACAATGCCACCATTACTCATAATAACAAAAGAAGGCTCCATTGATCCCATCTCTGAGGTTGGTAAAAAGCCCGGTAGATTTTTATCACTAGGAGGTGCAGAAACTCGTACTGGACGCGTTCCAGTAATTTCCATTACAGGGCCAAGAGAATGTGTGCAATAATAATGGAAATTTAACCATGAGCGCCATGGATGCGCATAATTTCCATTAGGCAATGCTCCATAGAAAAGCGTTGAATATCCTAAAACGCGGCAATCATGTACATAATCAAATTCAGCATAAGCAAGCTCACCAAAGAGTCCATCTTGCCAAAGTTTTTTAACAAAACGATTTGTATAATTTTCAGCAAGTGCATAAATTTTACCACTTCTTTCCACAGCTTCAACAAGCTCTACTCCTTCAGCTGGTGTAAAGAATGATGTAACCTCACATAAAACATGCTTGCCAGCATTAAGTGCCTTAATTGAATCGCGTGTATGTGTAAAGAAATATGTCGCAACAAGAACTGCATCAAAATCCTGTGCCAAAAATTCATCTTCATTTTGTGTAACAAAAGCATCTGGGCATATTTTATGAAATTCATCACACATGGCTTGATTCAAATCACAGCCTGCTGTTACTTCCACATTTAATTTTGAGCATAGATCAATAAAAGCACTGCCACGGCCTAAGCCCCAGATACCCAGGCGAATTTTCTTATCTGTATCAAAAATTTTTTCCATAAATACACATCCTCTACTGTTTGTTTTATGTATCACTATTTTATCATACAACTTTACTTGCTTGCAAATTTTATTTGATAAAAATTGCAAAATACTAAAACAACTGGTAGATGCAAGTATAAAGGCTAAAAGGGTGAAGAAAACCACAAGATTCGTTGAATTTGCAAGACTAACAAATCAACCACAAAATCTAATTGATGTGCATATATTGTGAGATCGCTGCCATCACATCAGATATTGTTTTATATTCGTTCATTTGGCGGCGCAAATCTGTCACGCCACGCATTCCTCGAAAATAGTGGAACATAAAACGCTTAAAACAAGAAACAGCACTTTGCTCAGGATCACCTGTTGGCCAAAGCTCTTCCGGATAATTATCTCTTATCTGCTGCTGGAATTGCATTGCTAATTGAAAATGCTCTGCCAACACACGCATCAACTCCTCATTACTTGGAGGAGGAAGCTCTACGCCATTATTTACATATTCACTTATGCGCTTAAAGAGCCATGGATTTCCCATTGCTCCCTGCCCTAGCATAATTTCTTTTGCACCAGTTTCTTCCAGCATACGCTTTGCATCTTGAGGAGAGCGAATGCCTCCATTCACAACAACCCTAATTGAAACTAACTCTACGGCTCTTCGTAGCAAAACAAAATCAACATCACCATGATGCTCTTTGGATGCCACACGCCCATGAACAGTAAGCTGACTTGCACCACCAGCCTCTACTGCACGAGCAACGTCATCAATTGTAATTTCACCTGGATGTAATCCAATGCGAGTTTTGAAAGAAACGGGAAGATTAGTTCCTTTAACTGTTGCCGCGACTATTTTTTCAACTAGCTTTGGTTCTCGCATCAATGCTGCACCTGAGCCACTGCGTGTAACCTTATGCACCGGACATCCGCCATTGATATCAATACCTGAAAAACAACCTAGCTCTGTAATTACTTCGGCTGTCTTTTGCATATAATCCGGATTTGCTCCATATATATGCGCAATAACACTTCCCTCCTCAGGAAGTTTTTCAAACAGTTGAAAGGTACGGCGAGAATCATTAGCAATACCTGCAGCACTGACCATTTCGGTGTAGCACACATCTGCACCATGACGCATTGTAATTACGCGCATAGCAGAATCAGTAATTCCAGCCATTGGTGCAAGATGTATTTTTACAGACATATCATTCTCTTATTATAAGAGGCTAAATGGATACTACACCATTTAGCCCTAAAACTTTCACTATAAAAAGCGATGCGCTTACATCAGCTATAAGCACACGCTTAAACATGAGCTATTCGTTATCCTCTATTTCCTAACAACGATTAGCGCTCGTCCATTGGGATATATTGCTTTGGATGAACAACGCACTTATATGCAGGACGAATAATCTTGCTGTTTGAGTTTAGCTCCTCAAGGCGGTGTGCACACCAACCTGGCATACGACCAATAGCAAACAGAGGTGTAAACAAATCACTTGGAATATCAAGCATCTTGTATACTAGTCCAGAATAGAAGTCAACATTTATGCACATGCGGCGAGAGGATTTTGTTTTCTCCATAAAGAGATCACGTCCAATCTCTGCAACATTCTCATAAAGATGAAATTCTTTTTCATATTCAGGATGCTCTGCAACAAGCTGCTTTGCTTTCTCATAAAGAACCTCAGCACGAGGATCTGAAATTTTATAAACAGCATGGCCAAGACCATAGATAAGACCCTTCTTATCATAGACCTCTTTATTAAGCATCTTAGCAAGATAATCCTTAATTGCTGCCTTATCCTCCCAGTTAGAAATATTTTCCTTGATGTTATCCATCATATCGCTAACTTGGATATTTGCACCACCGTGACGTGGACCCTTCAGGGAAAGAATTGCAGCAGCTATTGCTGAGTATGTATCTGTAAATGTAGATGAAACAACGTGTGTTGTAAATGTTGAGTTATTACCACCACCATGCTCTGCATGAATTACCAAGCACAAATCAAGAAGCTCTGCTTCAAGCTGTGTGTAATCACTATATGGACGAAGCAAGCAAAGAATATGCTCAGCAGTGCTTAGGCCTTTCTTTGGTACACGCATATGCAAGCTCTTACCACCATAGTAGTGAGCCTTTGCCTGGCAACCATAAACAGCGTAGGTTGGAAGGCGTGCAATAAGCTCTAAGCTCTGACGCAATACATTTCCGACAGACACATCATCTGGGTTTTCATCAAATGAATAGTTTGCAAGCACGCAGCGAGCAAGCTTATTCATCACATTTGGGCTAGGCATATGAAGAATTGCAGATTCTTTAAAGCCAATAGGCAGAGGGCGAACAGAATCCAGTACATTGCAAAATTCATCTAGCTCTGCCTTTGTTGGAAGATGACCAAAAAGCAATAGGAAGCAAGTCTCCTCAAAGCCAAATCTCTTCTCTGCTTGGAAGCCTTTTACAAGATCACGAATTTCAATACCGCGATACATCAATTTACCAGGTACTGGTTGTAGTTCTTGTTCAAACATACCATAACCAACTACAGAACCTACCTGTGTCAAACCTACTAGAACACCAGAGCCATCTGAATTTCTTAAGCCACGCTTTACATTATAGTTATAATATAGCTCTTGATCAATACGAGTATTTGCTAAAACTTCATCAAGGTGTTTTTTGATAAAGTTTGGGTCCATTACAGCAGGACCTTGATTCATAAAACTATCATTCATAATTACATCCTATTCCATTATAGAACATACTTTGACCTTACCATCAAATTTTCAAGGCGCTTATGATACACTTTTTTCCAACTTTTTACTAGATAAAAATTTAAGTAATTATCTTAAATTCCATAATTTGAATAAGTGTGATGGCTAAATATGCGAAAATTCTAAAAAATCTACTGGATATTTAATGATAGTGCTATGCTCTTGCTTTAAACACACACAATCTTTTATATTATCTTACCGAATATATTGCGAAGCAATGCTTCATATTCCAAAGGCATGCTTCATGGTGCTCTGCACCGCTTCATAGCGCGAAGCGCTGCTCCATCTAAATTCGAACACGAATTTAGATAATCGAGTAGGAGGAGTTTTAACTCCTCCTCTCACACCACCGTACGTGCCGTTCGGCATACGGCGGTTCAACCCATTTTTTTTTCTTTTATATACTTGATGTCATAGCTACTTGTCTTTCAAGATAGTAATCTAAAAGGCT
>JAFPBK010000052.1 GCA_017424105.1 Kiritimatiellia bacterium
AATGTCTTGGTCAAAATCATCTATATTTAAAGGTTGTTCGTAAAACTGAAGCTAAAGCGTTAAATTTGTTAAGAGAAAATAAAAAGAATATGAGAAAGGAATAATAATTATGATGACATATAATGAGTTTTTAAAGTTAGTACTACGTACTGGACCATAAGAGCAATACATTTCTAATGCCTTAGAAAAACTTGTTGAGATAGATAAAATGATATCAGAATCAATTGCTGAGAATCTTCAGTTTCCATTGAATTTTTATTTGCAAATTGGAGAAAATATAGGAGAGGTATCTTTTAAGAAAAGAATTCATTTAAGTCCGAATGGTGGTATGGCTGAAGTATATGCTAATCCAAGAAAGAGAGCCAATTTTGGTGGATTAAAGCAGCTGGATGGTAAAGTTGAAGTGCAGCTAAAATCAATTCCTGTGGAATATGACCCAGTATTTGGTATTTGGAATACTATTTACAATGCAAAGAGAGCACTGGAAAAACATTTTAATTTTGATCCTATGCAGGATACAACCAATCCTGCCAATGAGCAGATAGAGGAGAAGAGAATAGATGCATATGAGTTTTTCGGAATTGAAAAGTAGTGCAAAAATATGGTAAGTAAACAAATTTTCTGATGTGCATTTGTTGGGTGTTATTCGGTTTGTGTCGCTACATAAATGATGGTTTTTAAAAGCCTATACAGTCATTCTTGCGGCATAACCCACACCCAAGAATTTATTATAGCATTATATTTGTAAATTTACTTCTTTGAAGAAATGGAAATAAAATTATGAGTCATGAAATTGATTTTGAGAATTAGAATAGCTAACTGAAACAGAGAGTAAACTGAAAACCATCTGTATTATCAATGGAATTGAATGGGAGTATCAAATAGATTATACATCTAGAGCAGTATGCATTAAAAAAGCAGTAATCTGTGGCGATGTTGTAATCCCATCAGAGATTGAAAATTGTAAAGTCACAGAAATAGATGAAAGTGCATTTTCTGGTTGCGAAAGTTTGATGTTGTGCTTAAAAGCAAAAAACAATTGAGTTTTTTATATGTATCGTGGTTAATTTTGTCTGCTAAAAATTGAGTTTCTAAAAAATAATTTAATATTTTGTGTTGACATTGATGCCCGATTTATGATACATTTTGCGCATTCAGTTTGTGATTGAGCAGACTGGCTACATTATTCCGGTGTAGCGCAGCGGTAGCGCAGAGGACTGTTAATCCTTTGGTCGCCGGTTCGAATCCAGCCACCGGAGCCATTTTACCCCGAGGTCTTACTCAAGTAAGCTCGGGGTTCTTTTTTTTCTACAGGGGGTGTTGCAATGAATGAGCTAAGGCTTATGGGTATCTTGAATACAACGCCAGATTCTTTCTCTGTGCGTTGTTATAATGATGTGCCTGCAGCATTGGAGCAAGTAAAGCACTTGCTTGGCGAAGGTGCCGATATTATTGATATAGGTGGTGAATCCACGCGTCCTGGCTATACACCTGTCAAAGTAGAAGATGAACTAGCCAGAGTTATCCCTGTAGTAAAGCAAATTCGCGAGACCATGCCACAAGCAGTGCTCTCCGTAGATACTATGAAGCCTAAGGTAGCAGAAGAAGCTTTAGCTCTAGGCGTACAAATAATCAATGATGTGTCTGGCATGGCAGATGGGGGCATGGGGCACCTTGTGGCAGAGTCTGGTTGCAAATATGTTTATATGCATGGCTTTTCCACACATGAAAAAGTGGCTAAACTTGCTGATAGCCGGGTGCTTTATTCAAACCAAGCTCATTTTGCTCAGAGCTTTATGGATGAAATTCGAGAGGGCATAGAGCATGTATTGAAACAAGGTGTGGCAGAGTCTCAACTGATTGTAGATCCTGGCTTTGGTTTTTCTAAGCGTGGTCTATGTAATATGTGGTTGCTTGACACCCTGCCACAACTCCTTGAATGGCTTGGAGATATTCCTTTGTTGGTAGGTGCTTCAAGAAAGCATTTCGTTCGCGAAATTACTGGCAAAAACGATATTGTTGAAGCAAGCGTTGCGTTTGCTAAACTGGCAATGGAACGTGGTGCAAATTTCTTCCGAGTTCATGATGTTGCTGCACACAAGCATTTAATCTAAATTCGCAGTTGAAGTAAGCGTCGAAGCTGAAAGTGCGAAGTTTGCGTATCCTCTCTTCTCCATTCATTATTCACTCTTCACTATTCACTATTCGTTATTCATTATTCTTGTGTTTAGGAGTAAAAATTACTGAAAAATATGTGGTTACGTGCATTCATTACTTGAAACAAAGCAAAAAAAACACTATACTTATTTATATAAATGCTTCCCTTTTGTCTGTGTGAATTTTTAGTGTCTGGAGCAAGTTCATGCCCATCATTTTTCAGTACATTTTAGATCTTCTGCAAATTCTGATTATTGCAATACCAATATATTTCCTTTTGAAATTCTTGCGTCCTCGTAAAGGCTATAGAATGCTTATTGGTATGCTTGTTACATTCATATTCCTCGGCACTTTTTCACGAGTGTTTGATTTGTCTGAATTAAATTGGATTCTTGAGCATGCAATTTCTTTAATTCCTCTATCGCTTATTATTATCTTCCAACAGGATTTGCGCCTGGGTTTGGCTGAAATAGCTGGTCGTAGAGCAGGTCCGCTGAAAGAGTCTAATGATGAAGCAAAGAAGGAACTTCTTAGCGCTGTTGAGACACTAATGCGCAGAAAGATTGGTGCGCTTATTGCCATTGAACGTAATGTACGATTAGATGAATTTATTGGAACAGCAGGTGTAAAGCTGGATTGCTCAATTCTGGATGATTTAATTGTTTCTTTGTTCTTCCCAAATTCTCCTCTGCATGATGGAGGTATGATAATTCGTAATGGTCGCATTTGTGCTACTGCTTGCGTGTTCCCTGTGTCTACAGTTCAAGTGGGCCGTCGATTCGGTACACGCCATCGTGCAGCTATTGGTCTTTCAGAGCACACAGATGCTCTTGTAATTATCGTATCAGAGGAGCTAGGTATTCTGTCTGTTGCATATAATGGACAAATTTATCGTGGTCTTAAAATAGATGAACTCAAGGATCTTCTTGATGTTGTTTCACAAGAATCAAGCAAGGTTGATGAAGCAATCTCTACTATGGGCAGTCAGCAGGAAATTGATAAGGCAGCAGTTGCTCCACGTAGTATTGTTCGAGAGAAGGATATGCTGGCTGATGCAATCCAAAAGCTTGATAAGGAGACAAGATAATTATGAAGCCATCTCTCTGGTCCCGTTTTATCCAATGGTGTGGATATGTATTTGATTTGATATCAAATTTTGTTTCACGTAATTTTGGTTCAAATTTTGGTTTGAAGATTTTTGCGATAATTTTGTCTGTTGCTATTATTCATCTTATTAGCGAACGAACAGGTATTGAAAAGGAATTTACAGTTCCTGTAAAAATCATAATGGATACCAAAAATACAGCTCTTTCAAGTTATAGTCCTAGTGAGGTTAAGGTTTCTCTTAAAGGAACTTTGGAGGATTTGAATGTTGTTGATGCGTCACTTCTTAGTGCAGAAATAGTAGTTCGCAATGAATATTCCAGTGGTGAGCATTTAATAACTAAGTTGTATTCAAAGGATATTCGCAATCATGGTAAGTTGCGTATTGAGGATATAACACCAAATAAAATAGATATTGTTTTTGATAAGGAAGCAAGTTATAGAATTCCAGTGGCTTTACCAAAGCTGGAAGGTGTGCCTCTGCGAGGAGGAAAAGCATCTGTTAAATTTGTTTCCGGAAGTGATGTTGTAGTAAGAGGTTCTGAACTGAAGTTAGCACGTTTAACTGAGGGAGGTTTTGGACTTTCTACGCGTTCAATAGATGTTACAGATAGATCTAATAGTTTTGAGCGAGAGATTGAGATTATTGTTCCACCAGATTTGGAGGTAAAATCTATTGCTCCAAAGACATTGAAGGTTTTTGTAGAGATTGAGCTACCTCATGTAGAGACACCTGTTGCTATTCCTGCAGAATCAAATGATGCAGTGCAAACACTTGCAGAGCAGAAAGAGGAATCTGGCGATGGTGCTCAAGTAAATACTGATGTACAAGATAAGCCAGTACAAGAAGAAATTGCAGAGCCAAAGGCAGAGTAGGGGGTGTATCTATGCGTCTTTTGATTACCGCAGGACCAACTCGTGAGCATATAGACCCAGTTCGCTTTCTAAGCAATTGCTCTACAGGTAAGATGGGATTTGCTATTGCCGAGGCAGCACTTGCTGCCGGGCATGAGGTTGAGCTTGTTGCCGGTCCTGTAGCTCTTACACCACCTGCCTCTGCTCATTACACACCTGTAATTTCTGCACGCGATATGCTTGCTGCAGTTATGGAATATTTGCCAACAGTTGATGCTGTGATTATGACTGCCGCAGTTGCAGATTGGCGTCCAGCTGAGGTAGCACAGGATAAGCTTAAAAAGCATACAATGGAACCAGTAATTAAGCTTGTGCCTAATCCTGACATTCTTAGCGAAATTAAAAAGGTTAAAACAAATCAGTTTATTGTTGGATTTGCTGCAGAGACTCGTAATGCTCTTGAATATGCAAAGGATAAGTTAGAGCGCAAGGGGCTTGATATGATTGTTGCAAATGATGTATCACAGCCCGGTGCCGGTTTTGCAGTAGACACAAATATTGTAAGCTTTGTTACCCAGCAGGGGATTGAACATTTTCCTCTGATGTCAAAGCGTGAGGTTGGTGCAAAAATCATTTCTTACATTGAAAGCAAGTTAAGTTAAAACAATTTTATTTAATTAAGGAGATAATTATGGAAAATATTAAGGGAATTCATCACGTAGCACTTGTTTCTAACGATTTTAATCGTTCATTAGAATTTTACAAAAAGATAGGTCTTAAGCCATATATCGGTTGGGGCGAGGGAGCAGGCCGCATTCAGCTGTTAGAAATTGGCAATGGTGCATATTTGGAGCTATTTGCAAAGGGCGATGGAGATACATCTGAGGCAAATCGCTATATTCATCTTGCTATCCATGTAGAGAATGTTGAGGCAGCATATGAGGCAGCTCTGGCAGCTGGTGCAAAGTCAAAGATTGCTCCTAAAGTAGTAGAGCTGGATTCAGATCCTGTTAAGGCTACTTTGAATTTGGCTTTTGTATATGGTCCAGATGGCGAGGAAGTTGAGTTCTTCCGTCAACTTGCATAGTTGTTAGGTAATAAGTAATAGCGAATAAGTTCGGTTGAGCGGTGCGCGTGATATAGATGAAGCATTTGATTATCAATGTGGCAGGATTGGGTTGGGAAACAACCCAGCGCTTTGGGCTGACTCATCTCAATGGGTGCGCCTTTAAAAATGCTTTGTCTGTATTCCCTGCGGTTACTTGCACCGCTCAAGCAACCCTACGTACTGCAACTGAGGCTCGCGAGCATGGAATGATTGCAAATGGTATTTACCTACGCAATTTGCAGCGTCCCGCCTTTTGGGAGCAATCTTCTCAGCTGGTGAGTGGAAAGCGAATCTGGGAAGAAGCTCGTAAAAATGGATATACCATAGGTATGTTCTATTTTCAACAGAGCTTAGGCGAAGATGTGGATGAGTTGATTACTCCTTGGCCAATTCATAAGCATCATGGTGGAATGATTCTAAAGAATTATTCACGACCACTAAACAAAAAGCCTGCTGGCTATAATGAAAATTTCCCACTGCAACAATATTGGGGTCCTCTTGCAAATGCAAAGGTTGGTAATCGCATTGTAAATGATGTCGCTTCATTTGCAGATTGTGATATTGCTTTTGTTTATATTCCAACGCTTGATTATGATTTCCAACGTTACTCTGCCACACATAAGAAATGTGCTAAAGCAATAGCATTATTAAAGCAGCAACTAGAGCAATTATTTGATTTTGCAAAAGCAAATAATGCAGACGTAACCATTCTTGGCGATTATGAAATTACAGAAGTGACTCTGCCCCCAGCTCAACCTAATCTTACTCTGCGTGAGGTAGGCTACTTTGCCGCGCGCAATGTAAATGGTCACCTCTATCCTGACTTTAATCATTCACGTGCATTCGCAATGGCAGATCATGAAATTGCGCATGTGTACATTCGTGATGCAAACGATATTCCTGCTGTGAAGTCGTGCCTAGAGGCAACGGGTGATTATGCCATTATAGAGGAGCGTACACCATCTGCAGAGTGGGGGCACGATTTGGCCGGTGAGCTTTTGCTTCAAGCAAAGCCTGGCTCCTGGTGTGCATATACATGGTGGACTCTGCCACATGAAGCCCCTGACTATGCCACCCACATCGATATTCATTCTAAGCCAGGCTATGACCCATGCGAACTGTTTTTTGAGCGCTGGACATTCCCACCAAAGACGTGCCAAGATTTGTCGCGCATAAAAGGAACACATGGGCACAAATGCGAAATAGCATATTTGAGCACCATGCCACAAATTACAGGAAGTACATTTGTAGAGCTGTCAGATGCACTTGCTGCATGGTGCCGATCTCTTCCTAAAAAAGGAGGCGCGTAGGAATTATGAAAGCTGTAGAAGTTACTTTAAAGGATTTCTTTCGTGGGGGAGTAACTTATATTGCTCCATCATTTCAGCGTCCATATGACTGGCGAGGTGGTGATGTCCGTAAGTATTTAAGTGCGGTACAAAATCACATAAGCGGAGGTTTCTTTTGTGGTTCAATCGTAGGAATGAAGCTAACCAATCAGCATGCCAAGCATAGCAATAATAATGACACCCTGCCACAAAAGCTTCTTTTGATAGATGGTAATCATCGTTTAATCACAGCATTAATCTGCTTGTTAGTTGTAAGAGATTTATTAAAGACTCACCATTCAGATGCTGTAGAAAAAATAAATAATCTGATTTTCTTTAATTTTGATTCTAATGGATCCCCACATTTTAAATATATACTTCCACGCCATGACAGGCCTGTTTTTGAGGCACTTGTAAAGGAGCAGGCTATTCCATCAAAATCTAGCACAATACTGAGGGTGTACAAACTAGTATATGAAGAGCTGAAAAATGAGCATGAGCCAATGCTACGTAGTTATTGTGAGCGATTGTTTGTAGATTTTTCTTTTGTACTTTTAACGCTTGAAGAGGATGAGGACCCATATCCGATTTTCAAGCTCCTTTCTGTCCCTGAGCAGGATTTTACGCAAAAGGGATTGCGCGAATATAATCGCTTTGCTGATGATCCTCAGCTAATGGCATTGATAGCAGGAGGAGAGTCTAGTGATGTTGAATTTAAGGAACGTACATTAAGCTCCACACAAGGAAATACAAAGCAGCCAAATGCTTCATTTTCTGTATTGCGTACTGTTGCTGGCTTTATGAACAGTCGTAAGGGTGGCATTCTTTTGATAGGCGTTTGTGATGATGGCAAGCCATGTGGTGTAGAGGCAGAATATCCAATTGTTGATAAGGGAAAGAGCAATCGTGATGGATATTTGCTTTATTTAAACAATGTATTGAGAATGCGACTCTCGATTGAGAATCCATTCCGTTTTTACACGATAGAGTTACGTTCTGTGCAGAAGCGCGATATATGTGTAATAAAGATTGCGCCGGCTACATCTCCGGTATATTTAGACAAGCAATTATTTGTGCGCTCTGGCAATCAGACAATAGAGATGCTAGGTCCAGACCTGGTAAATTATGTGAATACACGCTGGCCATAGAATGAGTCTTTGCTCTATGCCAGAATTTAGATGAAGCAGTGTCTAGTGATAATAAGTGGTTTCTATAGTACATAAAGCATTGCTTCGCAATATAGGCTTCTTTAGATTTATACAGTATACTGATAAGAAATAATCTAAATTGTGTATAATATCTTGATTTCCAAAATATTATGTTGGATTTATATGTGGTAGCCATAGAGTTTAAAATGAATAAAAATGCAAAAAAAATTGCTTAAAAATCTAAATTAACACTTGACTATCTTTCCATTGTGTGGGATACTTTTAAGTGTTAACTCGGTAATATAACACGCTGGGTAAGGCTTTAACTACAAAAAACAAAAAAGGTAAAATAATTATGAAAAAGACAAATCAGAAAGTAAAACTATCAGCATTCACACTTATTGAATTGCTAGTTGTTATCGCAATTATTGGTATTTTGGCAGGCTTGCTATTCCCAGCTATTCAGGATGCACTTGGTTCTGCTCAGGCAACAAAGGTTGGTAATAGTGGCCGCAATATTGTTCAGGGCATCACACAGGCAAATATTGAACGTGAAGCACAGAGCAAGAGCTCAGTATGGCCAACAAAGGACAAGTACACAGATTCAAATGCATATTTCAATGCTCTTCTAGATAAGGGTATTCTAGAGCTAAGCGTTGGTACATTCGCAGGTGGCGGTGTTGGTGCTGCAAGAGATATTGATGATATCAAGAATAATGGTGTTATATGGAATATGCTAGCAGGTATTGAGACAGCTCCAGATGAGCTACCATTCATTTACACACGTAACCTAAAGGGTATAACAGAGTCAGAGCTAGTTGTTGAAGATTCATCTAATAAAACTTCTTGGGAAGAGAAGCTAGATGGTACAATTAAGCCATTCGGTGATAAGCGCATGGTTTTCGTAACTAAGGGTGCCGCAATGGTTGTTGTTAAGGCTAAAGATTTGACAGATGCTGCATTTATGAATGGTGCAACAAATGTTTCTGAAATCGTTAAGGTCGTAGAAGCTAAGACAGAGACATCAGCAGAAGATGCTGAGTTCTAATCTTTACTCTAGAAGATAAATATTTTTTATAAGGCGTCAGCTTAGGCTGGCGCCTTATTGTTTTTGCACACGAATGCTATTACACGAATGGGCTGTGGGGTGATTCAAAAACACGAATATGCGCGAATTTTCACGAATGAGGGTTAAAGGGGATTTGGGGAACACGAAACCAAGTGCACGGATGGGATTTTTCAAAAACACGAATGAGCACGAATAGGCACGAATGAGTTGGTAAAATGTTGGGGTTTAGGGGATTTGGAATTTAAGATTGCTGACATAATAAAATAGTATTCTCAAGTACCCATATATCCTAATCCCAATATCCCTATTCGTGTTTATTCGTGCATATCCGTGTTCTTTAAAAGAAACATTCGTGTTACACGAATGGGTTGGTAGTTTATTGGAGAATATGGATTGGTATTAGGGTGTGGTTGGTTTTAGGAACACAAATATGCACGCATGGATATGTTTTTCAAAAACACGAATGAGCACGAATATGCACGAATGAGTTGGTAAAATGTTGGGGTTTAGGGGATTTGGAATTTAAGATTGCTGACATAATAAAATAGTATTCCCAAGTACCCATATATCCTAATCCCAATATCCCTATTCGTGTTTATTCGTGCATATCCGTGTTTTTTATTCCTTTCCACCCACACCTTTATTCGTGTCTCAATTTTCATGCTATTCTTAGTTTCCCCAATCCCCACCCAACACAAATCCATCGTACTAGCATTCGTGTCAATCTGTGCATATTCGTGTTTTTGAAAACCCCCATATCCGTGTCTGCATATTCGTGTCTCATTTTTCATGCTTTTCGTGGATTCCTTAAATACCCAAGAACCAATTTGTGTTTATTCGTGAATGTCCGTGTTCTTTTTATACACTCACCGTCATACTTGCGTATGGGTGTGGTCAAAATTTGTAGGTAAAACCTAAAATTTTAAACTGCTAATTTGTAATTTGATTTTAATGTTGCTCGTAATAATGCAATACCTGCTGCATTTTTATGTCGC
>JAFPBK010000053.1 GCA_017424105.1 Kiritimatiellia bacterium
AAAGAAAAGATTGTGTCTGGACTGCGCGAGGGCGTCGAAGCACTAATGAAACATCCAGTAATCACAACCTATCATCACCAAGCCATTGCCGTTAGTAAGGGGCAAGTAACTTTAGACGATGGTCAATCCTTGCAGTCTGCTAATATCATCATCGCCACGGGTGCACACGAACGGTTGCTACCAATACCTGGTGTAGACCTGCCTGGTGTGGTCACCTCTACCGAAATGCTCAACCTTACCACCCTACCCGCTCGTCTTTGCGTCATTGGTGGTGGAGTCGTAGGAATGGAGTTTGCATCTATATTCAACACACTGGGCAGCGAGGTCACAGTAGTAGAATATGCTCCTGAAATCCTGCCTCGCTTCGACCAGGATATGGTCAAGCGATTGCGCACGGGATTGAAGCGTGCAGGCATCAATTTCAATCTTGGTGCAGCAGTTTGTGAAATCAAGCACTGCGAAGAAGAGAACGCCTTGCAAGTCCATTTCACGCAAAAGGGCAAAGCATGTCAAGTCACGGCAGACCTCGTCTTGATGTCAGTAGGTAGAGCGCCAAACGTAGAGAGTCTGCAGCTGAATCCCGAAGAAGTGGCATTCACCCCACGTGGCATCACTGTGGATGAAAATATGCAAACCACCACTGCTGGCATTTATGCCATAGGCGATTGTAATGGTTTGAGCGGTCTGGCGCACGTAGCTACTTTCCAGGGCATCGTAGCTTTGGACCACATCCTCGGTCGCCCCACATCAGTGGATTTGAACCTTGTCCCCTCAGCCGTATTCACCTACCCCGAACTTGCTACCGTGGGCCAAACTGAGCAGGAATGCAAGGACGCAGGTCTGGAATATAGCGTGCAGAAGTGCTACTATCGCCAAAACGGCAAGGCTGTATCAATGGGCGAAGGTGATGGTTATGCTAAATACATCTGGCATGCCGACGAGACTTTGTTGGGAGCACATATCATGGGAGCGCATGCATCAGACCTCATCCACGAAGCCACCATCCTGATGCGCACAGGTGCTAAGCGCCACTTATTGAAAAATACGATACACGCTCACCCAACTCTCAGCGAGATTTTCTTGCAATGAAATTTATTTTATTAATTACATCCAATAAAATCCAAACAAACTATTAGAACGTGAGGGTGTGTCGAAACAGGCACACCCTCCCTTCACAGGAGGGGAATTTAGGAGGTGGGTAACACAAAAGGTGGTGTTTATACCACCATTATATTAAGGGGTAAAAGGTAAGCCCTCCCGTGTGGGAAGGCTTTGCATATACGATAAGTTTCGGTAATCCGATTACTTCTTCATATACCCCTTAATCACCCTGACCTGTGTAGTGAGCGAACGCTAATTCATCTAATGCATCTTTATGGTTTTTGCTCTGCTGCTTTGATATATCATTTTGCAGCTGCCACAGCATCAGCCTTTGATGCTTCATTACAGTATCTATATTCCTCTACTAATTAAAATTGTGCTTCTGCATATCCAGCTTCTGCAGCTTCAGTCAAACACACTACACCTCCTGCATACTCTTTGTTTTTCATATGGTGAAACACAACCATGATACTGATGGTTTGTTAAAATAAGAAAAGGACATTTAGGAAAGAATTAATATTTTTTTGAATTAAAACTTGCTAATAATATGATAACACATCAAAAAGCTATTAATAATAATTTCCTAAATATCCTTTTCAATAATTTGTATATGAAATTATAAAATTATTATTCCAACATTTCATTCATCGCATCCAACATCCTAGAAGCGCTTTTCAAGGCTTTCTTTGATGTTTCAACAGACTGCTCAATGTCTTCATAATCTTCTTCTGAATATTCGTCTTCAAGTCCTTCTAGGTCTTCTGCAATTTCACTAGCAGCATCAAGCATTTCTGACATACCATCCATTGCTTTTTTACCAGTTTTAGCAGCAGCATTAATATCATCTAAATCATTTTCAATATCATCGTCTTCGTTATTAAAATCATCAGTATCTGTCATCTTATCAACTACTTCAAACATATTACCGGCTGATTTTACAGTACTTTTAACATATTGTTCTGTTAAGATAAATGGCATACAGAATGCTAATACACCAATTACCATACCCACTATTGATTGAACTAAATTTTGAGATTTTACAATTGCTACTACACCACATATAATAGTAAATGGAACAATAAACCAGTTTAGCCAAGTTGTGAACATTAACCATGCGCTCAACAATGGTAACAATGCTAACACGATTGCGATAATACCTAACACTAAAGTGGCTGTTGCCCAATTACTCTTAACATTTTTGTTTTCCATTTTTTATAATTTAAATTTATGTCCCTCATATTATCAAGTACATTCCAGCGAGGAACAATTAAACTGGATATACTTTTATTTTTTTTGCAAATTTATATTTAAATCACAATACGTCAC
>JAFPBK010000054.1 GCA_017424105.1 Kiritimatiellia bacterium
ATTTGTAGAGCTGTCGTCAGTAGGTTTAGTACCACCATAAATGGTCATAACCAAGAAAAATAATAGAAAAACTATGCGACCAGAGGTGGATTGCTTTTTTAGAAATGCTTTGATTTCATTAAATGGGTTTATATTCTTACAAGCAAGACCAACCCACACGAAAAGAAACAACCAAAACAAAATGATTGATAGGCCTGCATATGCGTTCATTTCCATAGCATCACCTTACAAGTATCAAAACAAAATCATAGTTAACTGTGCAACGAATCCATTCTGATGGTGTACCAGCACCTCGTCTAACTACACGCATCAAATTCCAATGACTCCTATATAGCCATTCTGGTGGTTCTGTGGATATATCTTCAAAAACACGCTCTCCATCGCATATAGCAGCAAACGAGATCGGAGTCAAATTTGCACCTACATCAATGTTAATATCCATAACGCTACTTGTGTTACCTACAATAGCTGGTTCTTCAATTCTATTCCAACCCTTCACATTCTCAATAAAGTATCGACCACCTCGCCAGCCATAAGTTGTGTCTATCTCCTCGACATCTAGCACACCATTTGTGTTTGCATCTTGACCAAAGGCTACCTCAAAATTATTAGATGCTGTTCCAGAAAATTGCAAATTGATATTTAACTCTTTAACATCGTAACGAGAGGCATTCAAAATTAGATTTGTAGACACCTCCGTATCCACATATAAAGAAGTTGGTTGAGTCGGCACATTTATTTCTCGAGCATTAAGTGATAATGCTCCCAATAGAACACCACACGCAATTGCTGCTCGCTTAGCCCCAAATACGTGCATTACAGAAATAAATCGTTCTTGTATGCGAATGCCATTAAAATTCATAAAACACCATAGCTATTTCGTTAAGACTAACTTATTATAACACACCACGACAATAAAAAGATAGTTTAAATCAGTAGAAAAATATGAAATTTTATGGCACTAAAAAAGATAGTTAAAATAAATATGTAGGTTATAAGTGCAACGTTTTTTTTTGACAAAATTAACCTTTATTTTGAAGAATGCTGTATAGTGGTTTGTTTGATGGCTATCCCAACTTCACACAAATATAATACAATGCCACACACTTGTCTACAATGTGACATTTTTCCATAGGTATGAAGATTTTCTAAAATTATGAAAAATCCATGTACGCGTAATGCATGATTTAAAACATTAGCGCTTGTTACTGGTTTACTATTATTTTTCTTTTCAAAAACAATTAACCATCTGCAGAATTTAATACAAAACGAATTTTATTGAATACGGGAAATAAATGATTTATAATTTACTTAAATCAATGACAAATAAAACCTATAACTTTTTCTTCTATGAAATGGATTACTCTCAATTCTCAACAATTTCCAACATTTTGTAAAAGCAGAGTCTCTCTCTTTGTTTCACCCGAAAAAATTCGCCCTCAAATGGCCGTCTTTCGTAAGGAACTGATTCTTGATGAGATACCAGAAAAACTTATTGCTAAATTCTCTGGTGATTGTAAGTTTAGGTTATTTATAAACGGCACATTTATCACTGATGGTCCAGTAGAAATTGGTGGAGACTACAATCGCCAAACCCCTCCAACTTGGTGGTTTATATCACAACAAGATGTAACTCCATTCTTTAATGTCGGCAAAAACATAATATGTATTGAATTACTGAATCACCCAGAAGCATTAACAGATTTCTCATGTGGCAAACCTGGCATCGCATTTGAGCTTTTTGCTAACGACTCTCTAATTCTTGAAGCCGATGAAGAATGGATGACTGCCATAAATCCAGCATACTACTCTGCCACAACATTTGATGCCAATAAATGTATTGGCAACTACCATTCTAATGACTATTCCCCTATCGGCTGGCTCCCAGCTAATTTCTCTGATGAAATTGCTGAAAGCCACAAAAATTTGCTCAATCTTAACTTGCCTCCACTTGAGGAAAAAGAATACTTTCCTATCAAGGTTGACTTCCCTTTCGGAAGCAAATTTATTAGAAATGAGAATAGCATTACAGACCCTGCCACAAATGATGATGCATTAACAATTTTACCTGGTCCTCCAGCTACAATTTACCTCACTTTTTCAAAGGAAATTTGTGGCCATATTGAATTTGAAGTAACAGCATCTAAAGGTGCTATAATTGAACTATTTACAGAGGAAACACCTGGGTGTATTGTTGACCACTTTAAATATGTTACAGGTGAAGGCAGAATACACCATCGTTTTACACGAATGACAACCGCACAATATATGCGTATTTTGGTTACTTGTGCAGATTTCAATGTACCAAAAGCAATGCCTGTAATACTTCATAACATTAAGATAAATTCACAAGGTTTTCCTCTCCCTGAAGCTACGAAATTTAATTGCTCTGACCCATACTTGGTGCAGCTGCGCAACACCATTGACAATACAATGCGTATGTGTATGCAGCGCTTGCATTTGGATTCTCCAGTACATCAGGAACCTCTGGGTTGCACTGGCGACTATATGATTGAGTCGCTCATTGCACAGGCTCTTTATGGCGATATGCGTCTTTCTTGTGCAGATATAAAACGCACTGCCCTATTGGTTGAAGATCAGGGCGGAGTCATTTTCCATACCTCATATTCTTTATTGTTCATCCAAATGGTAAAGGATTATTTTTGGTATACAGCAGATTTTATGACTCTGAAAGAAGTCTACCCATCTATTAAACTGATTTTAAATAAATTTAAGACATATATTGGCAAAGAGGGACTTGTTTCCAAAGCACCTAATTATATGTTCATAGACTGGGTCGTTGATGGCGATATTACATATCACCACCCTCCTGCAGAGCTAGCTATCGGAGCAATGTCTGCATTCTACTATGGTGCATTGACAAATGCTGAAGCTCTCGCACACCAGTTGGGCGACACATTACAAGCACATGAATGGAGTCAACAACGCGAGGCACTAGGCATAGCATTCCGTAAAGAGCTTTGGGATGAGGCGAGTGGAATATATCGTCCTGGAATCAGTGGTATTTGCGAAAATGGATTTGGGCCATTCTATGTAGAGGACACAGGGCGAATTGGTCGCATCACTCATACATCTATTCTTGCAATTGCCTATGGAATCCATCCACTTGAAGATTGCGAGGATTTGCTAGATAAGATTATGACTGACAAATCACTTTTACAGCCACAGCCATATTTTTGTCATTTCCTTTTTGATGCAATTTGCTCCATTGGTAAATTTAATCAGTGGGGTTACACGCTTATGGAGCGTTGGAGAAACATCATTGATGAGCATCCTAGCAGTCTGAAGGAATGCTGGCAATGTGGAGATTATTCCCATGCATGGGGAGGTACACCTGCATATCAGCTTACACGTGCAGTATTGGGCATTACTCCTCTTGAGCCTGGCTTCCGCAAGATTATCCTTGCTCCACGATTTGGCAATCTTGATTTTGTTTGTGGCGATGTTCCTACACCATTTGGTTTTATCAATGTTAATTACAAGGAAGGCGAACTAGGTGTGACCCTGCCACGTGGGGTAGAGATTGGCGAACTAGACATTCGTAATGACATCAAACTTACTATTTGGCATTCAGAAGCATAAACACGACAGTTGATGCAAGCGTGGTAGCTAAAAGTGCGAAAGAATGGACGCAGAGTGCGCAAAGGACGCGGAGGAGTGCGGAGCTAGTGTGTACCCCACAAAATGATTAAGAATAGGTGCGTACGTAAGTGTGATGTAGAATTAGTGAATAGATAATAGAGAGTAACGAGTAGATAATGTAAAAGATAAAAATAGCTCTGGGGAGCATAGGAATTCTTCTATTTTCCTGCAAATGTTTTTAGTTGACTATAATAGGTTAAAAATAATAAAATATCCAAATGTTTTTTTTGCCCCAGTAGCTCAGTAGGACAGAGCGGCGGTTTCCTAAACCGTAGGTCGCAGGTTCGATCCCTGTCTGGGGTACCATTTGAATTGGCTGAGACTGATCGTCTTCTTTCTTCAGTCGGTTTAAATGTTTTTAAACTGTGATGATCGTCTTCATCACTTATTTAAAAAGTAAAGTCCATAGGTATCAACCCGATGGCAAATCAGGAGCAATAATAATATGTCACGTATATATAACTTTAACGCAGGTCCTGCAGCACTTCCACTTGAGGTATTGCAGACAGCACAGGCAGAGCTAATCGATTTCAACGGCACAGGTATGTCCATCCTAGAGTCTTCACACCGTGCTAAGGCTTATGCAGCTATTCATCAGGAAGCAAAGGATAACATCCGCGAGCTAATGAACATCCCAGAGAACTACTCTATCCTTTTCCTTCAGGGTGGCGCAAGCACACAATTCTCTATGGTTCCAATGAACCTACTAACAGAGGGTAAGGTTGCAGACTACACAAATTCTGGTACTTGGGCTAACAAGGCTATCAAGGAAGCTAAGAAGGTTGGTAAGGTAAATGTTGTAGCAGATTGCCAAAAGGAAATCCCTACACGTGTTCCAACAATGGATGAGCTAAAGCTAACTCCAGATGCAGCTTACCTACACATTACAACTAACGAGACAATCTCTGGTGCACAGTGGAAGGAAATGCCAAATGTTGCATGCCCAATCGTAGCTGACATGAGCTCTGATATTCTATCACGCCCTCTAGATATTTCTAAGTTTGGTCTTATCTATGCTGGTGCACAGAAGAACCTAGGTCCATCTGGTCTAACAGTTGTAATCATCCGCAATGATCTTGCAGAGGCAGCTCCAGAAAATCTTCCAACAATGCTACAGTATCGCACTCACATTGCTGAGGATTCTCTATACAACACACCTCCATGCTTCTCAATCTACATCCTAGCACTTGTAACACGCTGGATTAAGAAGATGGGTAAGGAAACACTATTCCAGCAGAACATTGATAAGGCAGCAATGCTTTACTCTGCAATCGATAATAGCGATGGTTGGTACCGTGGTACAGCTGTTAAGGAGTTCCGCTCTGATATGAACATCACATTCCGCCTACCTACAGAAGAGCTTGAGGCAGAGTTTATTGCTGCAGCAGCTAAGGCTGGCTTTGGCGGTTTGAAGGGTCACCGCAGCGTTGGTGGTATCCGTGCTTCTATCTACAATGCATTCCCTGTTGAGGGCGTAGAGAAGCTAGTTGAATTCATGGCTGAATTCAAAAAGAACCACTAAGTCATTATAAATCAGGCGCATCTTTACTTTATTTTTAAACCCAATAAAGTAAATGATGCGCCTTTTTCTTGTTTTAGCAATACATAATTATCAATACACATGAACTCTGGAATCTCAAAAAAGAGACAAAAGCATATTCAAAAGCTTGCTGATAAACATACCAACTCAGGTGAAAAGAATCGTGGCTTTAGAAACGGAAATACATTAGCTACTATTTACACCGCTATAGTTGGAATAGTTGCATTTTTTGCTATGCTACTAACCTCAAATCATGCTGGCATTGATAATACGCATTCTATATTTACTGGTGTCGTTCTAATTCTAACAGGCATTCTTTCTGCACGCTACCTCATAAGAACTTCTCAGAAAGAAATTTTAAAGCGCAATTCTCGCATTCTTTTAATTTGCCTTGTATCTACCTTAGCAATTATTCTCTTTGCTCTTTGGCTTATTGCATTTAGCACGGATACATTTATCCCTCGCCTATTTATTAAGAGCAATATTCAGACAGATATTGTCGCTCTCAACTTCCCTTCTTTGGTTGCACCAGCACTGATTACACTAATGATAGGTGTTAAAGCTGGTATTTCTGTTGGACTTGGTCTAACTATTTTGACCATGATTTTTGGCTTCAATGGTTCAAATGCAAATGTTGATATTTGTGCACATACTCAGCTATTAGTTTCAGGCGCACTTGGTTCTATCATTCTACCATTCGTATTAAGAAAAGCATATCGCAGAACACATATTCTTAAAGCATTTTTCGTTACTCAGCTAATCCAAGCAATAGCTGTTTCTATTATTGTTATTTCTGGATATATAGGCTCATCTTCAGAAGCAATGTGGATGGCTTTACTCTATGTACTTGTATTCTCAATTGTAAGTGTTCTATTATCATTCTTTATTACAATCATATTCTTACCAATACTTGAGCACATATTCGCATGCACAAGCAATGTTCGCTTGAATGAATTTTGCGATTTGCGTCATCCTCTACTAGTGCGCCTTTCATCTGAGGCAGAAGGCACATTCCATCATTGTATTCAAGTGGCAACATTGGCTGCAAATGCAGCTGAACGCATTGGAGCAAATTCATTTATCGCACGCGTAGGTGGTTATTTCCACGATATTGGTAAGCTTTCAAAGCCATACTTCTTTGTAGAAAATACATCAATAGCACAAAGCGCTTCTGTACATGATAATATCAGCCCAAGTATGAGTGCTCTTGTTATTATGAGCCATACAAAAGATGGTGTAGCACTTGGTGCTCACTACAAAATGCCACCTCCAATTTTAGACATTATTCGCCAGCATCACGGCACCACAACAATTGCTTTCTTCCTAAACAAAGCACGTAAGCTAGCAGAAAAGAATGCTGCAGCAGGCTTACCAGAAGAGACAATTGACGAGAGTTTATACCGTTATCCTGGTCCTACACCAGAATCTAAAGAGGCTGGTATTGTTATGCTTGCAGACTCTGTTGAAGCTGCATCACGCAGCTTAGACAAGCCTACTCCTGCCAAGCTTGACGCACTGGTTCGCAACATCATAAATCAAAAGATTTTAGATGGACAATTAGACAATTGCGAATTAACAAATCGTGACATTGCCATAATTAAATCAGTATTCACAGTATCATTAACAAATTCACTTCATGCACGTATTCCATATCCATCACCAGAGGATGCGGAAGCAGAAACACATGCACCTGTAGAAACAATCGCTGATTTTGATAAAACTCCTGTGATTACAGAAACAGCTCCTGCAAGCGAAGAATAATTGTGATTTTCAAACAGCTATGACTGACATAGAAGTAGTTAATCAACATCCAAACATAAAGCTTAATACACGTGCAATAAAAGCGCTAGCTAAGACATTGTGTAGTTTTGCAATACCTGTTGCAAAGCGTAATGGCGCTCCTACATATGATGAGCTTACGCTTATATTTACAGATGCAGAGCAAATTGCTGAGATACACTCTGCCACAATGGATATTCCAACTACAACGGATGTAATTACACTGCCCTACGAGCCAATGCCAGGGGTTCCACTTGGTGCAGAGCTAATTATTAGCATAGACATGGCAAAGAGTAAGGCACGTGCAAATTGGGATGCAGACCATGAGCTAGCATTATACATTGCACATGGCATAGATCATCTTGCAGGCAATGATGATCACGAACCAAGTGAATATCGCTCTATGCGTGCCCGTGAGCTACGCTGGCTCCGTTTTTCTTCCTCCCTAAAAACAAATTCCCTAATTCACTAGTACATCACCCAAATTCTCCTTGATGATGCCTCTGCGTCCCTTATTCACACTCGTTGCTTTCGCTTAACACGGAGTAAGGAGGAAAAGTGCAAGCAACAATAACCCCAGCATCCCTCCGTGTCTCCGTTCTCTTTTATCTCCGTGTTTCGCCGCAGGCCCAAGCGAGAGCACTTAAATCGTTGCACTCATTGCTTTTGCTTAACACTGAGTACGGAGGAAAGGAGGAAAAGTGCAAGCAATCATTACAATAACCCCAGAATACTCTCCGTGTTTCCGTTCTCTTTTTTCTCCGTGTTTCGCCGAAGGCTTGAGCGAGAGCGCTTAAATCGTTTCACTTATTGCTTTCGCTTAACACG
>JAFPBK010000055.1 GCA_017424105.1 Kiritimatiellia bacterium
AGTATTTTCAAATGCTATAAATGGATTTTCTAAATTACCAAATCAATTAGTTGCTCCTCTTGATATGGCATTTCCAGGAACACTACCAGTTGTTAATAAAGAATGTGTAAGAAAATCATTAATGATGTCATTGATTCTAAACTGTAAACAACTTTAGTAGTGGCAATGTGTATGCCTAATGCTCTTAATGCTCAGCAAGAAATGAGCGAAGAAGCATTAGCTATTGAGTTCTTGTATTTAGAGCGTTTGGAAGCAGCTGGTTTTGCAAATATTGCAGAAGCAGTACTTAAGGATATTGAAACAAAGTTTCCTGGCGCAAAAGTCCAAATTAAGGTAAAAAAGTTAGCTCAGCTTCTATCTCGCGGTAAATTTGATGAAGCCAGAGCACAAATTGCTAAAGAACCAGACCAAAATTCTGTAGAAGTTTGGGGAATGAAGTGCTCTTTGGCAGATTATTATTTCGCTTTTGGTAAATATGATGAATCAATTGCAGAATATGAGAGTTTCTTTGGTAAGTTTAAGGGAAATCCTCCAGAGGAACTACGCAAGATTTATAATGATTCATACTACAAATTTGCTCAGATGCTTCTAATGCTAAACAGAGACGAGGATGCTCTTACGGCTTATGAAGCAATGCGCACAAGTAAGTCTGGTATGCCATCAAGCATGCAGCGCCAAATTGCATTTGAGAATGCTGAGCTTTTAGTTCGTCTTGCAGAAGAAAATGCAGCTAAAAAGGATGCTTATATCAAGCGTGCAACTCCAATTGTTGAGCAGATTTTGTGGACACAAGATTTGTGGTTTGCTCGTGCAGTAGCATTGTTAGCACATATCAAGGTTGTAAATAATGATTTGGATGGTGCTGCTGATGTTATCAAAGACAATATGCCAATGATTAAGCAGATGGATAAGCAGCTAATGGCAATGGGTAAGGAAATTGGTCAAGATTATTCTCGACTAAGCCCTCTTGCAGAAAGCCGTTATCTAGTAGGTAAAATGCTACATGACGAAGCAATTCGCTTGGTAGAGGCTGGTCAAACAGCTGGTGCCGATGGCGAAAAGATTAAGAAGCTTTTACTTGCTGGTAATCCAAATGCAATGACAGAATTTGCGAATGTTTACATTCGTTATCCAGCTAGCTCATGGGCACCTGATGCAGGTCAGCGCATTGAGCAAATTAAGCAAATGGCTAATGAACTGTTTGGCTTGAATCCTCAGCTTAATATTACAGAAGAGCAGAAGGAAGCTGTTGCAAATAAGCAGTTTGATAATGCAAGCCTATGCTATAACCAAAATCAGTTTGAAGCTGCAATTGAAGCATATTTGCTAGTTATCAATCAATATCCAGAGGAGGAGCGCTCCATTATTGGTATTGGAAATATGATCCGCTCTGCATGTAAGCTTGCTTTGACTGTTCAGAGTGAGGAAGATAAGGCATATTATAAGCTTTTGGAAAATATGCTTATCGGACATTTGGCAGAGCGTTTCCACGATAAGAGTGTTCTTGTCCTTGAAGCAGCTGGTAACGAAATGCTTGGCTTGGCTCAATTCTATCGTGACAATAATATGTCTGCACAAGCTAATAACGTCCAAAATCTTTTCTATGAGAATTATTCCTCTCATTCACTTGCAGCTCAGCTTCTAATGGGTGATGCTGAAAAGCTATATGGTGAGGATCAAATAGAAGAAGCATTAAAGCTTTATACAATTTTAGCAAAGAATTATACTAAATCACCTCTTTCTTTAGATGCACTTAAGCGTATGGCAGATTGCTATAATAAGCTAGGTGATTCAAAGAAAGAAATTAAGGCTCGTGAAACCTATCTCAAGAGAGTGGCAGCAAAGAAAAAGCCTTCTCATGAGTTAGTTCTTGCAAAGTACTTGTATGCTCGCTCATTGAAGGCATTCGCTGTTGCTGAGATGCGTGCAGGAAAGCTTGCTTTGGAAGAAGAAAAGAAAGCTCCGGCAGCAGCTCCTGCTGAGCAGGCAGAAGAAGCAGAAAATGCAGCTCCAGAGGCAGCTGAAGGTGATGCAGAGAATCAAGAGGAAGTTGTAGTTAAGAAGCAGCTTACTCCAATTCAGCAAATTGCTCAGGCACAGAAGTACTTAAGTGCTGTAATTAAAGAGCTAAATGAGATTGAAAAGTGGTTGTCTCCTGAGACAATCATCAAATATCAAGCAAGTACTAAAGAAGCTGAGATGAATCAGACTATCCTTGAAAGCTTGTATTTCGATAAAGCTCATGTATATTCTTCTCTTTTCAGCAAGGACGAAGCAAAGGTACTAAGCTATAAGCTAAGCTCAATTGAACAGTATCGTAAGCTACGTGAGAAATTCCCAGAGAGCAAAAATATGCCAATGGTTTTGATGCAGCTAGGTACTCTTCTTTCATCTGTAAAGCAAAATGATGAAGCTAAAGATGCTAAATCAATGGAAGAAGCACAAGCAATTTTTGCAGAGCTAGCAGAGAAATATCCTGAATCAAATGAAGCAAAGAATGCTCACTTTGTACAGGGTAAGACACTTATTGAGTTGGGCTATCGTACTCAGGGTGTTGCTGCTCTAAAGAAGATGTTTGAAAATGCAAAGCAATATAGCGCAGGTCAGATTTATTCTGCAGCAGAAGAGCTATTTACATCAAAAGATTATGTTACAGCTCTAGAGGGCTTTGATTTGGCAATTGAAAAGGCAGATGGTAATGAGTCTATTATTACTCCATGCGTATATGGTAAAGCTAAGGTATTGCACGCACAAAAGAATTATGAGGCAGCAGTTAAAGTATTGGATGAATTCCAAGCAAAATATCCTAAGAGCTACCTATTGCTAGATGTCCTGGATTTGATGAGCGAATGCGGTGTTGAAGCAGCTCGTAATGAAAAGGATGAAAAGAAGCGTATTGAGCTATTTAATTCATCTATGAAGGCTATTAAACTAGTTCGTCAATATCGTGGAACTACAGCAAAAGCATTGGCTGAGGCTGATCTTCAGATGGGCCGCATCCTTGAAATCTATGCAGAAATTGCTAAGAAATGGGATGACAAAAAACGCGAGGATGAATATACACGCCGCGCATCTGGTCAGTATCAGAAGTTTATTATGTCAGCAAATGTAGAGGATGCAGAAGTTCTTCCATTCTTGGAAGAGGCATATGCACGCGATATCCCTATCTCACTTTCTCTTGAGCTTTATGATTCAGCAAAAGAGGATTGCGAAAAGTATATTTCCCTATTCCCTAAAGGAAAATACTTGAGCAAGATAATGCTTTACAAGACACAAGCAGAGCAGGGTATCGTATCTCAGTCAAACTAATTAAATAAACAGGCTTTAAAATAAATTTAGGAGAAAAATTATGAAAATATCAGCTATCAAAAAACTTTCAATAGCAGCACTCATTGTTGGAATGCTAGTTAGTGTTGAAGCAGCAGAGGTTAAGGCAAAGATTATTCTTGAGGGAATTGAGACTCCATGTATGCTTATGTGGAAGCCAGCTTCTAAGGTTTATGTTGTTAAGCAAGGCAATATGACTCGTGAAGTAAGCCCTGAGAGCATTCAGGCAATGGTTGTTGCACCTCCAGCTGGTTGGGACGAAATTATGAAGCGCGTACGCTCAGCAAATCCTGCAACAGCAATTCCTCAGCTTCAAAAGGTTATGCAGGATTATGTTATGCTAGAGTATGATGGCAAGGCAGGCGCAATTGCAGCTCAGATTTACCTAAAGCAGGGTAAGGCTCAGGAAGCACTTAAGATTTGCGAGAAGGTTGTGCAGACAAATAAGCGTGCTGCGTATGCTTCAGATATGTCACCATTCTATTGGGAGGCTCTAATTGCTACAGGTAAAACAGCAAGCCTTCCTAATATGCTAAATCGTGCAATTTCATCAGGAAATCGCACAATCTCAGCAGCAGCTCTTATCGCACGTGGTGATTTGCTTCGCTCAGAAGATAAAAATATGGAAGCTCTAAAGGATGGCTACTTGCGCGTTGTTTATCTATATAATTCAGAGACTTCTAAGCAGCCAGAGGCAATTTACAAAGCATTTGAAACATTTAATAAGCTCGGTCAGACAACCTATGCAGAGAAAATGCGTAGCCTTATGTTGAAAAACTCAACATATAAGAAGAGTGAGTGGGCTAAGAAAATGACAAGTGGTAAGTAATTCAGTATAATTTTAATAACTTAAATTTAATTAAACTAAACAACACAAAACAAAAAGGTAAAAATATGAAAAAAAGTTTCGTAATGTCACTAGTTTGTGCAGGTCTACTTTGCTTCTCTGCTCAAACTTCATTTGCTCAAGATGTTGTAGACGCTGCAGATGATGCTGCAACACAGACAAGCCAGGTCGTTCAAAATACTTCCGCAACAGCTCCACAAGCAAGTGGTGGTGCAGGTAGCCAGTTCTATCAAGTATTGTTTGGTTCTGGTCCAGTTGGTTTTATCCTATGGATGGCATTGATCGGAGCTCTTGTTGCTTATATCTACCTAGCAATTGACTGCGCAATTCTTATTCAGACAGATAAGATTATGCCACAGGCTTTGATTTCAAATGTTGAGGCATCAATGAAAGAGGGCGATGTTGTTAAGGCTCTTCAATTCTGCGAAAATGACCCAACACCTCTTGCACATATTCTTTCTGCTGGCTTTAGCCACGTTGAAGAGGGTTTTGAGGTTATCGACGAGGCTATCGCTTCTGCAGCTGACGTTGAGGTTGAAAAGATTATGCAGCGCTTAACATGGATCTCCGTTGTTGGTAACGCAGCTCCTATGTTGGGTCTGCTTGGTACTGTTCAAGGTATGATTATGGCGTTCGCTAACTTGGCTGGTGGTACTCCAGACGTTGGTGCTCTTGCTATTAACATTTCACAGGCTCTATGGACAACAGCTGGTGGTCTAATTTGCGCTATCCCTTGTGTGTTGACATACTATGGATTCCGTAATAAGGCAAACAACATTGTGCTAAAGATGACAATTATGACTACTGAGCTAATCAAGGATTTGCGTAACGTAGAAGTTGTTTCTGAATAGTCCTTTTTTCAAATAGTATTTTAGTTGATTTATGCTAGTAAGCTACTGGTTTGCTAGCATAAGCTAATAAAAAAATTAAAGGATTTAAATATGGCACGAAAAAGAGAAAGAAAGTCTTCGGAAGGCTGCGCTCTCGACATGACACCGATGATCGATGTTGTGTTCCAGCTTATTATCTTCTTCGTTGTAACAATTACAATGTCTGAAAATAAAGACGAAACTATCCGCCTGGAATTAGCTCCTAACGGAGAAGAGGTTGAGTCTTCCAGCGATAATCCAGATGCAGCAACAGCAATAACAATTGATATCAACCGTAAAGGTCGTATGTCTATGTCAAATGTTACAATGAATGAAAAACAGTTGCGAGATATTATGGCTCGTCGCTTCCGTAAATTTGGAAATTCATTCGAGGTTTGGATTCGTGGTGACGCTTTGGCAACCCACGATCAGATTCGTAGAGCAATGGATATTTGTACAGCATGCGGTATTGGTAAAGTTTCTTTTCTTGCAGTTAAAGATCCAAGAACTGGTGAGCAAAAAGACTTCTTTGATGGTACTAATACATCAAAGGCTCCACATGCTAAGGAATATAGATCAAAGAAAAGGAGAATTACTAAATAGCTATGGCAAAGAAATCACGTCGTAAACCAGGTGATAACGTAGCATTGGAAATGACTCCGATGATTGACGTTGTATTCCAGCTTCTGATTTTCTTCATTGTTACACTAAAGCAAGAAGATATTATGGCTAATCTAGAGGCATTACGCCCAGCACCAGATAGCAGCTCTTCAGCAGAAGAAAATGAAGATCCTCTTCAGATTCTAATCGGTAAAGAGGGACTAAGCTTTAATGGTGCATTAGTTAATGAAGCACAGCTAGAGAAGAGTCTGGCAAACATCTATAAACGCAATAAGGATGCTATGATACTTATTAAGTCATCAGGTGATGCACCTCATATGTATCTGGTCTCTGCATTGGATGTATGTAGTAAGGTTGGCATAACAAAGATATCAATCTTTAGCTTATAAAATCAAAAAACGGGCGGTTGCGGCTGCCCGTTTTTTTATTCCCCCCCATTTAAAATTCACACTTAAGTTAAGTGTGATTGCTAAAAATGCGAATTATAGTCAATCCTGTCAAAAAACCTCGCACTTTTAGAATATAATGCTTACCCAATCTCCGTGTTTAGAATAAATGCAAGATGCTAACTTTTCTTGACTAAATTCACCGATTATTGCACAATATTACTTAAGTAATTTGCCTCAAGAACCAGGCTTTGACAATTTAAGAATTTTTATGAGTACTATAACTAAAACAACCAACAGCGCTGCTGAAACACAAGCGCTTGCATACGAACTCGTTTCTCGCTATAAATCTAATCCAATTATTGCTTTGTATGGTGATTTAGGTGCGGGAAAAACCTGCTTTGTTCAAGGACTTGCTTCTGCTTTAGGTATTAAAGCTGCTGCTTGTAGTCCTACATTTACAATTGTCAATGAGTATATTGAAGAGGGACCTCCTCGTAAACGTTTAATCCATGCCGATCTTTATCGTTTAAGTGGTCCTGAAGAACTTGAAACAATTGGATGGGATGATTATATTCGCTCAGGAGATGCAATGGCAGTTGAATGGCCAGATCGTGCAGAAGGCGAATTCCCTCCAAATGTAATTACTATTGATATCAGAATTGGTGATAATGCCGATGAGCGTATCTTTAATATAACAATTCCTGATGATGAGGAAAAATCTAAACAACAGAATTGTCGCTCCCATTCAACAATCACTGAAGATGTTTTAAAAAAAATTGTAGATGACCCTGCCACAAAGGTTCTTCAAGGTGGTCGTAATTTAACAGTTCGTGCAAAGGTAACTCTTGAGGATGGTGTTGAGGTTGATGCTGCAATAAAGAGATTTCCCCCGCGAAGCTTTTTTAGAAGAATCATCGAATTAGGTCGCCCAACAAAAGCAACAAAATCCTTTCGCGCAGCAGAGCATCTTTTTTGTAAGGCTGGTAATGTTACTCCAGAGCCATTGGCTTTGATTGATAATGGTCCAGCTTATGAAAGTTGGTTTGTTTCCAGATTTGAACAAGGAATTACCACATTTGGTCAGGAACTGATTAAGCTTTATAATTCAATGGGTCCATGCCCAAAGCTTATGGAGTTATTAAAGCTTGTTGCTGAAAAATGTGCTGATATGCATGATTCAGGATTTATGCATCGTGATTTGGGAAATCAAAATATTATGCTTTCAAAACGTGGTATTGGAAGTGTAGTAATGTTTATTGATTTAAATAGAAGTCGAATTTATAAACAACCATTAACGAACAAACAGCGCGCACGCGATATTTCTCGAATCAATTTGCCTTCTGATTTGCTTCGTGTATTTATAGCGATGTATTGGCGTGATGTTGAGCCTCCTGCTGAATTTATAAAGTGGGAGATGCGCTATAGAAAAAGCTTTGCAAGACATTGTGCAACGCGTAAATTTCGTCATCCAATTCGCTCAAGAAAAAAGCTTCCTTCACCAGATGGAGTATATCCAGATTATAAGGATGTTTGGATCTGGGATACAAAATCTGAACAAGCGATTCCTGTGCTGAAATCAAAGGATCGCCGAAAGTATCAATCCAGCTCCAGAGTATTTAAGGCATTACTAGGATTGGTAAAGCGTTATAAGAATATTTCAAATAATGAGAAATATATTCGTAGTAAGCTATATGAACAACCTATACTGAATTTTGCTAATAGATTATTTATTTCTATTTCAGGTGATTCACATCGATTTGCTAATGAACAACAGCTTTTGACAGAATTAGGTTGTACAGGTGTACATATCCGTTTTTATTTTCATGAAGGCTTTGGAATCATAAAAGAGAAATGTGATATTGTTCATACTCTTACAGAGGCAGGCTATAAGGTTGCAATAACACTTGTTCAAAATCGTGAGGCTGTGCTCAACCCAGAACGTTGGGCTGAATTTGGTACTCTCGTTTTAAAGGAATGTGAAAAGGAAATTTATTGGGTTCAAGTTGGACAAGCAATAAATCGCTCAAAATGGGGTTGTTGGAATTATAAAGAAGCTGCACAGCTATTTAAGCCAATGGTGCAGTGGAAGGAACAATTCCCTAATATTAAATTTATAGGTCCTTCTTTAATTGATTATGAATGGGATTATCTTGTTGGTCTTTTAGAGTGCTTGCCTAAAGATATTCGATTTAGCGCAGCAGCACAACAACTTTATGTAGATAGACGTGGTGCTCCGGAAAATAAGCAAGGTAAAGCCTCAGCAATTGATAAGCTTGTAAGAATTCGTGCTATAACAAATACATCTAAGCAATTTGGTGAGCAGCTGATTGTTTCTGAATTTAATTGGCCATTATTGGGTACACGAGAGTGGTCTCCAGTTGGTTCTCCATATATTACGCCAGGAATACGTACTAACGATCCAAGTGTGACAGAGCGTGATGCTGCCATTTTCACATTGCGTTATGTATTTATTGGACTAGCATCAGGAGCAACAGCATCAATGGTCTTTTGGGAGCTTGCTGCACATGGTTTTGGTCTTGTTGACCCAGGTGCTGTAGAAGAGATGAATCATCAGCAATGGAGAAAACGCCCAGCCTTTGAGGCTCTTTCTGTTTTCTTTACATTACTTAAGGATGCACATTTCCTTAGAGCAATTCAAGCAGATCATAATGCTAAGGCTTGGATTCTTGAATTTAAGGATAGTAATGAAAAGCATATTGTTGTTTGCTGGACATCTGATGCACTGGCAAATCGACCAATGCCAAAATTAGATTTCGAAGTTAAGACTGTTGTAGACACCTTTGGTAAAACTATACCTGCACCAGGTAAGCTATTAACAGATCCTGTATATTATATTGGTAAGTAAAGAAGAGTTTTAAAATGTTTGTTTACACAACACGAGGTGTTTGCTCAAAAAGTATTGAACTTGAAGTTGAAGCTGGTATTGTTACCTATTGCAAAATAAATGGTGGCTGCAGAGGTAATACGCAAGGCTTGGCAAAAATGGTGATTGGGCGGAAAGTTGAAGATGTAATTTCATCACTTAAAGGAATACAATGCCAAGGTTCTACTTCTTGCCCTGATCAATTAGCTTGTGCTCTTGAGCAATATTTATTGCAGACACATGGAGAAAAGTAATGTCAGAAAAAAAATCTGAAGCATTGCCTTCTTCCGTAGCAACTGAGCAAGCACAAGAAAATCTTGCTGCACAAGATTGTGGTTTAGTAGATATAAAATCAATTCCGTTATCAAAGCGTTTAATGAAACTATTCTTCTTATTTATGAAGATAGCTTTGTGTGTTGTTGGTGGTGGTTATGCAATTATTGCAGCCGCAGAAGAAGTATTTGAACAAAAGCTAAAATGGCTGCCAAAGGGTGATTTGATAAATCATCTGCCTGTTTTTCAAACAATACCTGGCCTGATTGCAGGAAACTCAGCAATGTATGTTGGTTACAAAATAGCAGGTTTCCTTGGGGCGGTTGTTTCTTTGATAGCAGTGGCTCTTCCATCATTTGTTATAATTTCATTTGTAGCAGTTGGTTTTTCATGGTTGCCTACAGATAATCCAAATGTGCAAGGTGCATTTATTGGTGTACGTTCAGCATTAGCTGGTGTTGTTGCAGCAACAGTGATTAAATCTTGGCCAAAGATTATGCATGGTTGCTGGGCTTGGCTTTATATGCCTATAAGTTTGATTGGTATTATGTTCTTAAAGATAAATGCTGCTTATTTCCTTCTTGGTGGAATTTTATTTGGTGTTGTCTTTATGCTAATTATGGTGCCGATTTATAATCGCCTGTTTAAGAAAGAAAAGGAGGCTAAATAGTTATGCAGATTTATTTAGTTCTCTTTTTAGTATTTGCGCAATTTGGTCTTTTGTGTTTTGGTGGTGGCAATGTGTTAACACCAATTTATATTGATGAGCTAGTAGAGGGACGTGGTTGGTTAAGCCCTGAAGAGTTTGGTAATCTGCTCGCAATTGCGCAAATGACTCCTGGTCCAATAAGTGTTAATGCTGCAACTTTTTTTGGGTATAATGTTGCTGTTGATGTTTTCCCAGGAAATCATCTTGCCGGATTTCTTGGTGCAGGTATTTCAACATTTGCACTTTTATTACCATCATTCATTTTGATGATGATTGTGCTTAGAACGCTTGAGAAGCATGAAAAGGGGCGTGGTATGAAAAGCATCATGTGGGGAGTAGGCCCTGCAACAATTGGTTTAACAATTGTGGCTATGATGATTTTTATTGAAATGTCTGTCTTCACGCAAGCTATTCCATGGAAAGCTTTAGTTACAGGAGCGACAATTCCAGAGAGCTTTACAATTCGTCCTTTTGCTTTGTTTTTATTTATTGCTTCTACTTGGGCATTAACTAAAAAAGGTAAGCGTCTTTCAATTATGGCAGTAATATTTATTAGTGCGGTTTTAGGCGCTATTTTCTTAAAATGTTAGCCTTAGTTCAAAAGTAGATTTTTTAAAGAAAGACGATTTTGAAATGGATGTAAAAATAGAAGAAACGTGGAAAGAAATTCTTCAACCTGAATTTAATGCTCCATATTTTGCGAATTTAGTTTCCTTTGTAAAGAGTGCATACAAAAGTGGAATTGTATATCCACCAGGAGCACAAATTTTTGAAGCATTCAATAGAACTCCGTTTGATAAAACAAAGATTGTTATATTAGGACAGGATCCATACCATGGACCAAATCAAGCTCACGGGCTTTGCTTTTCAGTTCAGCCAGGTGTTCAGGTTCCTCCTTCTCTAGTTAATATTTATAAAGAGCTTGAAGAAGAATATAATGCTCCTTTTACAAATCGCAATGGTGATCTACGACATTGGGCTGATCAAGGCGTACTTTTACTTAATGCCACACTAACAGTAAATGCTGGTTGCGCAGGCAGCCATCAAGGCAAGGGTTGGGAAACTTTTACAGATGCTGTAGTTCGCAGGCTTGCAGAAAAACGTAAGCGTTTAGTATTTATGCTTTGGGGCAGCTATGCACAACGCAAGGGTGCTTTTATTGACCGCACACAACATCTTGTTTTAGAGGCTCCTCATCCTTCGCCATTGTCTGCCTATAGAGGATTTATAGGGTGTGGGCATTTTAAAAAGGCAAATGACTATTTGCTTGAGAACGGCTTAGAACCGATAAAGTGGTAAAATTATGAATTTTGATTTATATTTAGCATTAGATACAGAATTTGTTTGGAATAGAACCTACTACGCAAGATTAGGTTTAATCCAAGCTGCATTTCCTAAGTGCAGTAATATACTTGAATATTCATTGCAAGAGCTTATACCTTTTGGGCGTACATCAGAAACACAAGAGCTAATGCTGATTGACCCATTTGAGGCATACGTTGATTCTCTTGCTAATGCTTTAGAGAATCCATCAATCGTAAAATTACTTCATGCTTCCACACAGGATTTACAACACCTACATATATGGAGTGGAGCATTACCTAAAAATATTTTTGATACATCTATTGCTGCTGCTTATTGTGGGCTAGGTGCAAATATGTCACTGCAAAAGCTCTTTGTTGAATTATTAGGAATTGAATTGCCAAAATCAGAAACACAATCTGATTGGTGCCGTCGCCCATTGACGGATGAGCAAGTTGAATATGCAATTGATGATGTTGCTTTGTTGCCTGCTGCGGTTGAAAAGCTGTGTGAACGCAGTAAGGAATTAGGTACATTTGATTTTTTATGTGAGGATTTAAAGCGACTTGATAATCCTGAGCTTTATGCGGAGTTGCCAATAGAGCAAACCTGGCAAAAGTTTAATCCTAGTCCAAAGCTATTAAAAAATCAAAGAGCAACAGCACGTTATTGTGCTTTGATGGCATGGCGTGAAGAGCTTGCTCGCAAGTATGATGTACCACGTGTGCGAATTGCAGAGAATGGAGCAATAGTAGAAGCAAGCTTACATTTCCCAAAGACAGAGGCTGCCGCAATAGCTGCAGGTATAAAGCATAATTATGTTGGCGATTATATGTTAGCGATGTCAGATATTTTAGAGGCAGAAATTCCGGCTGAGTTGGCTTCAATGGAGCAACCAGACAGTTTTGCAATTGAACGCTTTGTAAAGAATGCTAAACCAATAGTTGATAAGCTGGTTGAGGAGTTGCATATAGCAGGACAGCATATTGCATCGAAGCGTGATCTTGTATCTTGGTTTTCAGAAATAGAGTCGCCGGAACACAAAATAAATTCTGGTTGGAGAGCAGAGCAACTTCGCCCTTTGCTTATGCGCTGTGTTTAGGTTAAAAATAAACAAAGGTTGACAGTCTTTAGAAGCATATTGTAAACTATACTTTGTTTTATATATAAATTTATAGATTAAGGTGATTTATGGCAAAAAAAGATTCAAAAGATAAGAAAAAATTACAAAAGGATGATATTCGTACTTTTGTAAGAGTTCTTTCGTATGCAAAGCCATATGCATGGAGATTGATAATAGGTGCCGCTTGTACAGTAATTGGTGGTGGCTCAATTATTGCAATGTTTATTACAGCACAGGCTCTTTTAAGTGATATTTTCAGTATTAATAATAAGCTTTTTGGTGATGGAGCTAAAGAGCAAGCAGTTGTTGAAGAGGTGGTAGAAGCTCCTGTTCAAGCAAAAGCGGAGGAGATTGTTGCTGAAACAACTACTTCTGATGAGCCAGCTATTGTTAAAGATGTGTCCAAAAAGCTAATGGGCAAATTTATAGATTCTGAGAATATGAAGCAACTGGAAGAGGCAGGTCTTTCTGGTATGCTTAAGGTTTGCGGAATGCTAATGATTTGCATTATAGTTAATTCATTAGGTGTTTTTGGCAGTATGTACTATCTGCAATGGGTTGGTCAGCGAGTAGTTATGGATTTGCGTATTGGTGTATTTAATCACCTTCAAAAGCTTCCAATAGCTTTCTATAATAGCTCCAAGAGTGGTGATATGATTGCGCGTACTGTTACAGATACACAACAGTTGCAAAATATGGTATCAAATGTAATAACAGACTTGATTCGTCAGCCAATCATGCTTATTATGGTATTATCTTACATTTTAATTACAGAGTGGCGTCTTGCTTTGTTTTCTGTAATCTTTTTCCCAACATGTGTTATTCCTATTAGCATAATTGGTAAGAGAGTTCGCAGAATTAGTCGTGAAGGCCAGAAGCGCATGGCAGATTTAACTTCTGTTATGAAGGAAGCACTTGACGGTGTAACTGTTGTTAAATCATATGGTCAGGAGGCTCGTGAGGAGGCTCGCTTTGCAGAGCAATGTAAGGGATTCTTCCGTCGTATGGTAAGTGCCACAAAGGCAAAGGCATTTAATGATCCAATTACTCATACAGTAGGTGGTTTGGGTGGCATTGGTGTGCTTCTTTATGCAATGATAAATAAAACTCCATTTGAGGAGTGCATATTATTTGCTGCAGCAATTTGGGCATTGTATGAGCCAGTAAAGAAGCTTGGTAAAATTAGTATGGAAATTCAGCAAAGTTCTGCATCTGCTGATCGTATTTTTGAGATAATTGATACACCAATCACTGTATCTAATAAGCCAGATGCAAAACCAATATCAACTCCTTTAGAGGCTTTGACTTTTGAAAATGTTGAATTTGGGTATGATGACAAGCAGGTTTTCTCTTCACTCAATTTGGAGCTTAAGGCAGGACAAAGCCTTGCTGTAGTTGGTCCATCAGGTGGTGGTAAGAGTACAATCGTAAGCCTTTTGATGCGATTTTTTGACCCAGTCTCAGGTGCTGTAAAGCGTAATGGCGTAGATATTCGTGATTTTACGATTGAGAGCATCCGTGAAAATATCGGTTTGGTTATGCAGGATAATTTCCTCTTTAATGATACGATTGCAGCTAATATTGCTTATGGTAAACCTGGAGCAACACAGGAGGAAATCGAGGCAGCTGCAAAGCTTGCTCATGCACACGATTTTATCATGGAAAAAGAGGATGGATATAACACAATGGTTGGAGAGCGTGGTGTTTCCCTTTCCGGAGGACAAAAGCAACGCATAGCAATTGCACGAGCATTGATTCGTAAGCCATCTCTACTGATTCTTGATGAAGCTACCAGTGCTTTGGATACAGAATCTGAGCGTATGGTACAAAATGCAATTGATGATTTGGTTGGTAAGATTACAATCATAATCATTGCACACCGTTTATCTACAATTGCAAAGTGCGATAAGGTAGCTGTTGTTGCTAATGGTGGTGTGGCAGAGTATGGTACACGAGAAGAGTTATTAGCATTAGGTGGTATCTATACAAAACTACATGAAATGCAGTTTGATAATCATTAAGCATAAATAAGACTGTAAAGAGCGCAAAATATGTATGTTTTGCGCTCTTTTTGTATTTTTTTACCATTTTCCGCTTTACGATTTCATAGTTCTATTCCTCCATCAAGCCACACACATCACCTAGCCACCATATGCACAACATCCAGCCAAATCCAAACAAAATTATTGTCAATCTTGTCAAAAATTCGCACTTTTATTCATTATACTTACGCCAACTGCCATTTTTCGTATAAATCGCTTTGTTTGGTTGATTTTTTTACCGTATTCGTGTATTATAATAGGTTTAAAGAAAACACAAATTTTTTAACCACAAAGGGTATTTATGAACAAGGTAATTTGTATTGATGGACCAGCCGCTTCTGGTAAGTCAACAGTTAGTAAGCTTATTGCAGAAATGTCTGGAATTAAATATGTTGATTCTGGTGCATTGTATCGAATTGCTACCTGGCAGGCATTAGAGGCAGGTATTGATACAAATGATGCAGAAGCTGTAGCAAAATTTATCACAAATCTTAAGATTGATTTTGTTGTAAAAGAAAATCGTGTTGCTTACGAAGTAAATGGTGAGGAGCCTGGTGATAAAATTCGCACTCCGGAAATAAATAAGCACGTAAGCCCAGTTTCTGCAGTGCCAGAGGTTCGTACAATCGTTACTAAATGGCTACGCGATATGCGCTCAGTAGGCGATATTGTTGTTGAGGGTCGTGATATTGGTTCTGTGGTATATCCAGATTCTCCATATCGCTTCTATCTTGACGCTGATGCAGAAACTCGCACCCTACGCCGCCATAAAGAAGATATCCAAAAAGGCTTCATTCAAAATGAAGAGCAGGTAAAAGCATCTCTTCTAAATCGTGATAAGATAGATAGCTCACGTAAAACTGCTCCACTAAAAATACCTGAGGGAGCAATTGTTATTGATACATCTCCTCTGACAGCAGTTCAGGTTGCTGAGAAAATCATCGAGCTAAGTAAATAATTTTTAATATAAAAGGACTAGAAAATGTACAAACCAGTTTCAAATAAAGCAGATTTCAATAAGCTAGAAGAGGAAATCCTCGAATTTTGGAAGGAAAATAATACCTTCGAGAAGAGCCTGGAGCAGACAAAGGGTAAGGATGAGTTCGTATTTTATGATGGACCTCCGTTCGCAACAGGTCTTCCACACTATGGCCACCTATTAGCAGGTACTATTAAGGATATCATTCCTCGCTACCAGACAATGCGCGGCAAGCACGTAGAGCGTCGCTTTGGTTGGGATTGCCATGGTTTGCCAATTGAAGCTCTTGCTCAGGATGCTCTTGGAATTTCTGGTACATACGAAATCAAGAAGCTAGGCGTTGATAAGTTTAATGAGCAGTGCCGTTCAATGGTTTCACGCTATGTGTCAGAGTGGCGCCGTACTGTAACTCGAATGGGTCGTTGGGTTGATTTTGATAATGACTATAAGACCTTGAATAAGGATTTCATGGAAACTGTTTGGTGGGTATTCAAGCAGCTTTGGGAGCAGGGCCGCGTATATCGTTCACACCGCATCATGCCATATTCTTGGAAGCTAAATACACCGCTTTCAAACTTTGAGGCTGGTAACAACTATAAGGATGTGCAGGATCCAACAGTAACAGTTCGCCTACGTGCAACAAGTGGTATGCCAGCAGAGTGGGGTGAGACTTATTTCTTGATTTGGACAACAACTCCTTGGACACTTCCAGAGAACCTTGCAATTTGTGCAGGCCCAGATTTAGATTATGTTGCTGTACGCGATAAGAGTCAGGGCGTTGTTTACATTATGGCAGAGGCTCGTCTTTCTGCAATCTATAAGAAGGCAGATGATTATGAGCTAGTAGCAAGCTTTAAGGGTGCAGACATTAAGGGCTGGAGATATGAGCCTCTATTCCCATATTTCAAGGGCAACAAAGAGAATTGCTTCCAGGTTTTAAATGATGGTTATGTAACAACATCTGATGGTACAGGTATCGTACATATCGCTCCAGCTTATGGTGAGGATGACTTCCGTGTTGCTCGCGAGCATGGTATTAACGAGCTATTTGACCCACTTGACAATGATTGTAACTTCACAGCTGAGGTTCCTGAGTATCAGGGTCAGTTCTGTAAGGATGCTGATAAGGCAATTATTAAGCGCTTGAAGGATGAAGGCAAGCTTGTTTACCAGGCAACTATTGTTCACTCATATCCTTTCTGCGATCGTACAGATACTCCTTTGATTTATCGTGCAATTGATGCTTGGTATGTTCGCGTTGAGGATTTACGTGATCGCCTAGTAAAGAATAACGAGAATGTTAAGTGGATGCCAGAGTATGTTGGTGATAAGCGCTTCACAAACTGGCTGAAGGATGCTAAAGACTGGAATATTTCACGTAACCGCTTCTGGGGTTCTTGCATTCCTCTATGGATCAATGAAGAGGATCCAAATGACATCATCTGCGTTGGCTCAGCAGCAGAGCTTGAGGAGCTAACAGGTAAGAAGGTTGAGGACCTACATAAGCACTACATTGATGATTTGCTAATCAAGAAGAATGGCAAGACATATCGCCGCACTCCTGAGGTTTTGGACTGCTGGTTTGAGTCTGGCTCTATGCCTTTTGCTCAGCAGCACTATCCATTTGAAAATGCTGAAGAGTTCTTGAAGAAGTTCCCAGCAAACTTTATTGCTGAGGGCTTGGATCAGACTCGTGGTTGGTTCTACACACTTCTAGTTTTGAGCACATGCTTGTTTGACAAGTCTCCATACCAGAATGTTGTGGTTAACGGATTGATTCTTGCTGAGGATGGCAAGAAGATGTCAAAGCGCCTAAAGAACTATCCTGACCCAATGGACGTGATTGTTACTTATGGTGCCGATGCACTTCGCTTGTACATGGTAAATTCAGCAGTAGTTCGCGCTGAGAACCTACGCTTCTCTGAGGCAGGTGTTAAGCAACTATTGCGTGATCTGCTAATTCCTTGGTGGAATGCATATTCTTTCTTTGTAACATATGCTAATGTTGATGGCTGGCATGAGGATGAGCTTATGACTCCAGACTCTACAAATGAGTTAGATCGTTGGATTGTTTCTTCTTTGGAAACTTTGATTAACGATGTTGCAGAGGCAATGGATAATTATGATTTGCAGCGTTCAGTTCGCCCATTCGTAAGCTTTGTTGAGAATTTGACAAACTGGTATATCCGCCGCTCACGCCGCCGCTTCTGGAAATCACAAAACGATACAGATAAGTGCAGTGCATATCGCACACTACGTTATGTTCTTGTTCAGCTTGCAAAGGTTGCAGCTCCATTCACACCATTTATCTCAGAGGCAATCTATACAAATCTACGTGGTTCAAATATGCCTGAGTCTGTTCACCTATGTGAATTCCCTAAGGCAAATGCAGCAGCACGTGATACATTGCTAGAGCAGCAGATGGCACTTGCACAGAGCGCAGTAAATCTTGGTCACTTCCTACGTAAGCAGAAAGACCTAAAGGTTCGCCAGCCATTGTCTCGCGCAATTGTTGTTTCTGCAAAGACAGATATTCTTGATGCAATGAAGCCTATGGCACCTGTTATTGCTGAGGAGCTAAATGTTAAGTCTGTTGAATTTGCTTCTGATGAATCAAAGTTCGTAAGCCTGTCAGCTAAGGCAAACTTCAAGACACTAGGCCGCAAGCTAGGTAAGCGCATGAAGTCAGCTGCAGCAGCAATTGAAGGCTTAGATTCAGCAGCTCTGTTAAAGCTACAAGCTGGTGAAGCAGTAATGCTTGAGGTTGGTGATGGCGAGGGTGCAGTTGAGCTACTTCCAGAGGATGTTCAGGTAGTTCGCCAGGAGCGCGAGGGCATGACAGTTGCAAACGAAGGTGCTGTAACTATCGCAATTGAAACAACTCTGACAGATGACCTACTTCGTGAGGGTATTGCACGTGAGTTTGTTTCACGTGTTCAGGCAATGCGTAAGGAAAATGATTATGAGGTTTCTCAGCGTATTGCATTAACCTTTGCTGGTGATGAGGCAGCTATTGCTGCTGTAACTGAGTATCAGGCATATATCTGTGCTGAAACTCTATGCACAAGCTTTACTATTGCTGAGACTGCAGCTACAGAGCTTGACCTAAATGGTCACAGCGCTAAGGTAACAGTAGAAAAAGCTAATGCTTAGGCTTTGTTAACACAAATTTAATTCAATAGAGCGAGTTGAGTCCTATGACTCGCTCGCTCTACATTTTTTATGCTTATCAGAAAAATATAAAGGAATGAATATGAAAAATAATACAACATTACATGGTTACAATCCAATGCCACTTTGTGATTCACATATTCATATTCATCATTCAGACAGAGCAGGATTACCAATAACAATTGATGATACCTGCACATTCATTAAAAATCTGATGATATATTTTTCTTACGATAGGCTGAATATTCAAGCTCTTACACCATATGGTGGAGCACTTGATTTAGCAATAAATACAAAAGCTCTTTATTGCAAAGCAAAACTGAATAAACAGTTTGCGCCAGAGCATCAGGTTTATGTAAATGCAAATTTGATGCATGTATTTAATACTGGCCTTTCTCCTGAAGAAGAATTATTACGCCAAGCTAAAGTTGCTTATGCGGTAGGCTTTGACGGAATTAAATTGCTAGATGGAAAGCCAATATTTCGCCGACAGCTTGGATATGGATTAAATGACTCTCGCTATGAGCCATTTCTTCAATTTGTTATTGAGCATGATTTTCCTCTTGTGCTCCACACAGGTGATCCACATGAAATGTGGGAAGAGTTGGTTGATTCAAATGGAGTAAAGCAACCACCACACTTTGATTCTTCATTTGTTACCATGCCACAACTCCGTGATGAGTTAGAGCAAATGCTTGAAAAGCATCCAATGCTTAAAATAACACTTGCGCATTTTTATTTTTGGGGAGCAGAGCTAGAGCAACTAAGTGCATTCCTTGATCGCTATCCAAATGTTTGCCTTGATATTGTTCCTGCATGTGAAGAATTTTTTGACTTAAATAAAGACCCTGCCACAGCTCGCGAATTTTTTATAAAATATAGCGACAGAATTTTGTTTGGCTCTGACTGCAACAATTGGCATTCAAGTGAAAGTCTTGATGAATACCAGCATTGCTTTGGAAATATAATCAATCTGCCTCGAAATTATCTTGAAGCAAAAGCTCCATTCAGATTTGTAGATAATGACAGAGGAGAGATTACACCACTTCAACTTGAAGAGGAATATCTAAAGAAAATTTATCACGATAATTTTGTGAGAATTTATGGAGAAACTGCTCGTCCTGTTAATTATGATTTAGCTTTAGAATTAGTTAACGAGGTTGCTCCAATTTATAATGACCCATCAACAATTATTTTCCCAGACAGAGAAAAATTTGGAGGATTGGAATTTACTTCTCTTGCGAGCCGAGAGATCAATGTAAAGAATTTAGAAACAATGGCTCAATTCTTTGAGACAAAATAAAAGGGATACAATATGACTGAAATAATCGCAGAGAATATTGAGGCAGTAGCAGCATTTGCTCCTACATGGGGATTTGTAATAATATTTCTTTTAATGGCTATTGAAAGCTCATTTATTCCATTCCCTAGTGAAGTAGTAATGATACCTGCAGGTTTTCTTGCTTATAGAGGAGAGCTTACAACAGGTCAACCAATCTTAGATTTGATTTTAGCTTTACTTGCAGGTACAGCTGGTTCAATAGTTGGAGCCTATGTAAACTATTATTTAGGCTTGAAGCTAGGTCGTCCATTCCTTCATAAATATGGAAAGTATTTCTTCCTAAAAGAGCAAGCTCTAGATAGAGCAGAGGAAGTCTTCAGAGAGCATGGCGACATTACTACATTTGTTTGCCGACTAATACCAGCAATCCGTCAGCTTATTTCCATACCAGCTGGTTTAGCAAAAATGAATTTCAAACGCTTTACATTTTTTACAGCACTTGGTGCTGGAATTTGGGGCTTGATTCTTTTATTTATCGGATATGGATTTGGTTGTGCTACAGGCGATATGTCATATCCAGAGATGGTAGAAAAAGGCAAGAACTTAATTCACGATAATTATATTTGGATTTTATTAGCATTGGTTATTTTGGTTGTAGGTTATATTTTCGTTCATAAGAAAATTATGGGAGAAGGTAAGAAGAAGGCTTAATATTCTTCTCTTTGTAAAAAATAACCAAGAAAGATTTACTAATTGTAATATAAGGTTAACACCATGCCAATATACGAATTTTATTGTCCTAAATGTAATTTGTTAATGGATTTCTTTTCTCGTAGAGTAAATACAGAAACAATACCAAATTGTCCACATTGTGGCACGGTGTTATCCAAGGAAGTGTCCCGTATATCAATTGGGTCAGGACTAGATGCATCTGATGAGTATGGAGATTCACCAATAGACGATGCTCGTATGCAAGCAGCAGTTGAAGCATTTGGAGATAAATTAGATTCAATTAGTGATGCTTCAAATCCTGAACAAGCAGCAGCCGTGATGAAAGAATTTTCTGAAGCCAGTGGGCTTGGATTAAATAAGGATGTAAAAGAAGCATTAGCAAGAATCGCAGCTGGTGAAGGAGAAGCTGGGGCAAATGCTGAGCTAGATGAAATTTTATCTGGCGGAGAATTCTTTGCACCAACAGATCGCGATCAAGGTGGTGTAGCTCACTTTATACCACCGAAAAAAGATCCAACCATGTACGACATGTAAAGCAATCTGCTCCGCGTCCTTTGCGTTTCAGTTTTATTTTTTTACCTGATCTATTCGTTATTCACTATTATCTATTCACTAATTCTGCGCCACGCTTACGTACGCTCCAATACTCAATAATCTTGTGGGTCGTACACGCTTGCGATTGGCTGTTGGCGTTGCTCCAACGAGAGCAACAAAAGCCAACAACAAGCGCTGGCGTATCACCCAGAACCACCACGCAAGCCACCACGTAAGCCATCACACAAACTCAGCGCACCTCCGCGTCCTTTGCGCTCTTCGCGTCCCTTTTTTCGCACTTTTAGTCTGTTCGCACTTTTAGTCTGTTCGCTTGCAGAATACAAGTTAGATATTAGCGCTTTTCAATGTGGTATCCAATTGCAATGTGGTATTCAATTGCAGCTTCTGAGCGTAGACGTTTAATCCATTCAGCCTTTAAGCGTTCTACCTCGCGTGCAAAGATTACAGCTTCAATCTCATTGCGTACTTCAGCAAAGGTTTTCTCTTTCCCTGCCTTTTCATCAAATTTCTTGATGAAATAATATTTGCCTTGCACTTCAATTGGTGCAGAAATTTCACCGACTTTAAGTGCAGCTGCTGGCTCAGCAAAAATTGCTGTTAAATCTTCATCTATCTTCACCCAACCAATGGAACCAGCAGGCTCTTGTGTGTCGCCAAATAATTTCAACTCTTTGATTATGTCAGAGAAATCTTCCTTTGCCTCAAGCTTTGCTACAACATTTGTGTAAACATCTTTGTTTTCTGCTTGAAGCATTCCTAAATGTGCGGTTGCCTTAATTGTATATTTACTCTTATTCTTTTCGTATTCTGAATAAATATCACCATTTGAGATGTGTATGTTTTGTACAACATTGCCTGCAACCATTGCAGAAATAACAATACTGTCTTCGATGGTTTTCTTCCATTCCTGATATGTTATTCTGTTCTTTACAAGCTCTGCCATAAGCTTTGACTTATCTCCATTAAATTTACGCTCAATAATTTCATTTATGCGTTGATCAAATGCTTTTTGTGGGATGCTTAATTCTGTGTTGCCATAGTATGCATCAAGAATTAACTGGTTGTTAATTGCATCTTCTAATGAAAGAAAAAGGCAACGCTCATCAATTTCAAGTTGAGTTGCATTAGGCATCAAATTATTATCAATTATATTTTTGCGATGAGCTGGAATAAATTGGTAAATATCTGTTTGCATAACAGGTTTTCCATTGACATGAGCAAGTACACCATCAACAGTATTAGGATTGATAATAGGCTTTTCATTATTAGAAACAGTTTGACCAAATGCAACTAATGAAGTTGCGCAAACTAAAAATAAATATCCCTTAAAATTCATATATGCTCCAAACAAAATTTATGGTAGAATATTCCCTTAAAAAATAATAAAACATATTCTTGACACTTTTTCTGGTATATTATACCTTATTATTGTTTTTTAATAAAGAGGCAATTTTTAAAATGAGTAATATTAAACCATCACTTGTTATTACTAGCACATCTAACCAAAGAGTAAAGGACATTGTTAAGCTTAGACAACGTTCTCATCGCGATCAAAAGGGATATCTTTTGATTGAAGGTTATCGCGAGGTTAAGCGTGCGCTAGATAACAATTATAAGCCAAAAACAATTATTACTTGCCCTGAGTTGTTTATGGGTGAGCATGAAGGTACACTGATTGAGCGCAGTGTTGCTGCTGGTGCCGAGTACATTTCTTGTTCTGTACCTGTTTTTATGAAGCTTTCAGCAAGAGATAGGCCAGATGGTTTGATTTTAATTGGTCCACAGATTCGTAATACACTTGATACAATTAGCTTGCCAGAGAATGCTCTTGTTGTTGTGGCAGAGTCTATTGAAAAACCAGGTAATTTAGGAACAATCTTACGTTCTGCTGATGCAGCAGGTGCAGCTGCGGTATTTGTTTGCGATAAATGTACTGATGTACAAAATCCAAATGTTGTTCGTGCAAGTATCGGTACACTATTTTCTGTGCCAGTTGTTGATTGTACAAGTGAGGATGCAATCAAATACCTAAGTGAGCGCAATTTTACTATCTTGGCAGCTACTCCACATGCAGAAAAATTTTATTCTGATTATGAGCTAACAGGACCAACAGCAATTGTAGTAGGTTCTGAGCAATATGGTTTAAGCGATAAATGGCTTGAGGCAGAGGGTGCAGCTAAGGTGCGTATCCCTATGTTAGGTCAATGTGATTCATTAAATGTGGCATCAGCAACAACTATTTTGCTTTTTGAGGTGGTGCGTCAGCGTGTAAATGCAGATCCTTCACTTGTTCCTCCTCCACATGTACATGAACATACAAGCTACCACACTGCTTCATCAGACTAATTTAAAGTAAACTAAGTTTTATATATTACAATGTTAAATCTAACAAGCCCAAAGGCAGTTGTTGAGCTGCTAAAAAATAATGAAATTACCCCAAATAAAGTATTGGGACAAAATTTTCTAATTGATAGAAATATTCTTGATTCAATCGTTGAGGTATCAGAGACAGGACCTGAGTATTCTGTGCTTGAGGTTGGTCCAGGGCTTGGTGTATTGACAGAACAGCTAATGCTTCATTCAAAGCATGTAACAGCGGTAGAGAAGGATTCTGGATTATATAGAATTTTATCTGAACGTTGGGGTAGTGAAGAAAAGCTGACACTGATTCATGGAGATGCACTTGAGGTGCCTCTTCATGAAATTTATGCAGCTGGTGTGACGCGTCTCATCTCAAATCTTCCATATTCTGTAGGTGTTCGTGTTGTATTAGATTCTGCATTGTGTGATAATCCACCAGACGTTATGGTGTTATTACTGCAGAAAGAGGTGTGTGAGCGTTTTGCTGCTAAGCCAGGTACTGCAGATATGGGTATTGTATCTGTTCTTTTACAGCGTTTGTATAAAGTAACATTAGTACGTAATGTTAAGCCTACATGCTTCTATCCTCAGCCAGATGTTACATCTACAATTGTAAAGCTAAAGCGTCATAATGATTATCCAATGGATCAGGCAGAGAGTAAGTATTTTACAGAGTTTGTTAAGCTGGCATTTTCGCATCGACGTAAGCAGCTTGCATCTGTTATGAAAAATGCGCCTGCACCATATGGAAAGGATGCTGATGCAATCCGCTCCCTTCTTGTTCAAGTAGGAGCTACAGAGACTGCACGCCCAGAGGAGCTTTCTATTCCTCAGTGGGTACAGCTTGCAAACTTGTGGAAAAACTCATAGATTTTAAATTAAAAATCTAATATTCCCCTTATATTCTTTCAAGAATAATTGTTGGCATATTTTGCACAGATGTGCATTCTTAGCCATTATTGATACTTTCGCATTTATCTGATAGTCGAAAAGTATTGTTCATTGCTTTATTTTCTTATAAAAAAGCTACTATCTCTAAAACAAAAAATCCGCGCATCTAAGCACGGATATTTTAAAATGGTGGGCGAGGTGGGACTTGAACCCACAAGCCGGAGCACTAGATCCTAAGTCTAGCGTGTTTGCCAATTTCACCACTCGCCCGACAAGCCTTATTGGCTGTAAGTGGCGCTAATTTTAGCACAAAATTGAAATCAAAGTCAAGCAGTATTTTTTAAAAAAATTTATGTTCAAATTAGTGCGAATATAAGTTCGTATATGTTTGTGTTTATCATACGATATTCCAAACACATACGCTTAGTTTTATTTTTCTAGGATAGATGGAGTCAGTGATTCTTGTGCAGAAACTTCGTCGCCTTTATATGGAATCCATGTTTGATTTCTTCCTAAAAATGCGATTTTACCACGTACAATTAAATTCTCTCCTTAGTCCCACATCGGAGCGGTGGGCTTTCTTTATTGTTTTTTACCTTAATCCCACATCGGAGCGGTGGGCATTCTTTATTATTTTTACCTTAATGTGATCGGAGTGGCTGGCTTTAGCCCACCTCCACATTTCTACTTGAAGAATCAAGATATGATATGATACAATTTATTAATAAATATGGAAACCTCAATTCCTTATTTTAAATTCATGTTAAGGAAATTAAATTATGAAAAACATAAAATTACTTAGTGTACTTTTAGGTTTATTTGTTTGTGTAGAGTGCTTTTCTGCAGGCGCACCTACAGCTACAACTCCACTTCCATCAGTTAAGAAACAAGGTGGTATGCCACTTATGGAGGCTCTTTCAAAGAGACAATCAATCCGCGAATATGATTATTCTAAGGAAATCTCGGAGCAGACACTTGCAGAGCTTTTGTGGGCTACATGTGGTGTGAACAGAGAAGATGGAAAAAGAACTGCTGGCTCTACACTTAATAAGCAATCTGTAAGCGTGTATGCTGTGCTTGAAAAAGGAGTATATCTATATCTTCCAAAAGAGAATGCGCTTAAATTGATTTTAGAGGGCGATTACAGAGCAAAAACAGGAATGCAGCCATTTGTAAAGGATGCTGCTGTAAATCTGGTGTTTGTAGGAGATGAAAAGAAGCTTGGTGTCTCCAATCCAACAGACAGTATGCTGATGCTTGGTGTAGACGCAGGTTTAATGAGTCAGAATTTATATTTGTATTGTGCTTCTGAAGGTTTGGGAACTGTAGTCCGCGGTTCTATTGACAGAGAAGCATTTGGTAAACTTATTAATCTTCAGGCACACGAAAAAGTTTTGTTAGCTCAGACAGTGAGCTGGCCTAAAGAATAATTTATAATGAAGCCACACCATATCAGTTTGTGTGTGGCTTGTGTTCTTGTAATTGAGTTTTTAATATATTGCAAATTTATAGATAAACTTAAGGAAATTTCATGAAAAAAATTAGTTTGGTCGTTGGATTGAGCGCACTACTTTGCTCATCTATTGTTGCTAAAGCAGAAGCACAAGCAGGTCTTATTCAGTGCATAGGTTCATTCCAGAAAAATCCTGTGGGAGTTGCCGAGCGTTGGGCTTTGGAAACAGATATTCGTACACTGTCTCCAGAAGGTTTTGCAGATGACGCAAAGGATGTTGTACTTGGTACATTGTTTGGTAATATTTTAAGTTATGAAACTGTGTATGGCACAACCGGTAAAGCTTGGAATTTAAGAGAATATACATACGCATACTATGATGGCTATATGTACCTGACAGAGGGTAAAACTTATAGTGCATTTACTCATTTTGATGATGGTGCTTCTGTTGCAATCAATGGTCAATATCTTTATAATGGTAACCAAGGTTACAATAAAGAAAACTGGCCTTCTTTCAAGCCTTATGTAGCAACCTACACAGGTTGGCATAAATTTCAGGCAATGGTTTTCCAGGGCTATGGTGGCATAGGTAAGAGAAATAATATTAGCGTTGTTTCAGGTATGCAATGGACAGATGTAGATCCTGCAATTGCTACAAATGATTTAGACAATGCAGAATATTGGCGTACATTTGTTGACCCAGGTGATGGTTCTTTATTCGTCACAGAAATACCTACTCGCAATGCTCAGGTTGTTTCTTGGGAAAAGAATGCTTCTGCATATAATTTCTCTTTTAAATTGGCTAGTGGTAATGCAGCTGTTGTTTATGCTTGCTATGGTGATGAGGATTATGGCACAGATTTGGATGCTTGGCCAAATAAGATTTCTCAAGAAGTTTCTAGTGAGGAGCAAGTATTTAATATGAGTGTTCCTTCAGATGCTAAGTTTGTTCGTTTTGCTGTAGATGTTATTTTCGATGTTGGTTGGACTTCTGTATATGATTTGAGCCAAGCTGATGCATCTCAGATTGTTTCACAAAGTGCATCTGTTTTAGATGGTGATAAGGCAGCAGTAAGTGCTAATACATACTTCGCAGATGATGCTACATCAGCAGAGGTATTTGTAACCTATTGGATTGAAGGTTCTGATGAAAAGCTGACAAGTGCAGTTCAGACATTGACAAAGGGTGAAGTATTCTCTTGTCAATTAGAAGGTCTTGTTCCTGACTCAAATTACAATTACACAATAACAATTTCTGATGATATTGGCAATCAATCAACAACAACTGCAGACACATTTAAGACACTTGGTGCAAGTATTCTTATTTCAACATCAGCAGCAAGAGTAGATGGTCGTCATTTTTATATAACAGCAACAGTTGGTAGCGTAGGTGCTGGTGATACATATTTGATTTTATATACATCTAGCACAAATTTGACATCTGATGCTTATGATAGCCGTTTGGTGTATGAGCCTGTATCTATCGTAAAGGCAGAGACAGAAAATACACAATATGCATTTGATGATGTTATGGCAAAAAATTGGGGTGACTACTATCACTATAAAGTTGTTTGCTCTAATGAGTGTGCGGGCGTTATTTGGAAATCGGAATCATTGCCTTTAAATGCAGATGAAAACTCAGGAAGAGTTGTTGATTCTAAATCTACTTATAGGTGGGTAAAAGATTTAACATATGGTTATTGGACTAATTCATTTAATTGGAGCAATACATATAATGGTGATGCATTGGGATTCCCTCAGTATTCCTCTTATGCTGATTTTACAAGCTTTAAAGGAACAGCAGTAACATCTATTGTTACTCAAACAATAGGTGGAACTTACACTACTAATAATTGGCCAATAACTTTGAATTTGTCTAAGTCAAATTTAGATGTTACTTTTAAAGGTGATTATGGCACAGATGAGCTTGCTCCAATAGATAACGATATGTATAGAATGTTCGTAAAGAATGAGGTAAATCTTTACGAAAATGGAAAGGTTACTATTGATAATGTTTGGTTCTATAAAGCAAATGGCAGCTTTAACTTTCATAAGAGTGCTACAGCTACAAATTGTATGCTGCATGTAACCAATGCTGGTGTCTTTGACCTTCCTAATGATGTTTTCCGCGCAAACAATACTAATAGTAAGTTGTTGTTTGACAGTAAATCTGTTGGTTACTTTAGTACACTAGAGCTTTCTTCATCAGGTACCGAGCTTACAATTGACGACTCAACGATTTATATTTGGAATTATCTATATATGAACCATTGGTCATTGGCAAAGCATACATATGATGACGGTGGTGTTCCTCGTGTAATCTTCAAAGGCAAGAATCCTCGTTTATATATGAGAGGTAGCCTACGCATTGCAGATGATGATAACAGTGATGATTCTAAGCTGGCTCGTCCTGAATTAGTATTTGAAATTCCTGTTGGTGGTTATGGTGAGGTTCCTCTTCAGAGATATGACAATTTTAACAACTCATTCCTGACATCAACAAGTAAGACAAATATCTTGATTAAGGTAGATCCGGAAAGCCCTGCATATACAAAACCATCAAAAGAGAATAAAAAATATGATCATCAGTTGATTTCATGGGCTTCTCCAAATAAGAACCCATTGACACTTGATTTTATTGAGTTCTCCGACTTGCCAAATCCAGCAGTAAATTATTATTATTGCACATATGACGGCACGGATGCTCGAGAGGGTGACAATATTTCAGGTATCTGGGTTCACCTGGAGCCATCATTTGCAACAACAATTATTATAAAATAGTAATTGTCAAGAAATAATATTGTGGGGGCTGTTGCAAAACTCAATGTTTTGCAACAGCCTCTTTGCGTGCGGTAGCACGCTTCATAAGTGCGAAAAAGGGACGCTGCGACGCGGAGGACGCAGCGGACGAGATTAGACGCGATAGCAAAAAACAATGGTCTATCGTTTAAAAGTATGAATATTATTTGTGGGGTGGGCTGACGATTGTTGGGGAAAGTGAGAGGAGGCAAAGGTTGACACTTTGCCTCCTCTCACCACAGCAACACCGGGCGGCCGGGCCTCCCTCATTCCACTCTTCAACTCGCAAACTGTCAAACTATCAAACTGTCAAACTCACAAATTATACAACTATCAAACTGTAAAACCGTACAAGAATTAAATTAGTATGCGATAATGCGAGTTTGATAGTTGTGTTTTGGGATGAAGCAGCACATGCGTGCTATGAAGCGCTCATAAATGAGCATGAAGCACACCTAAGATGTATTGGATACCTTTTAGGTGCATGAAGCGAAGTATAGCTTCATTTTGCATAGCAAGCCTCCGCATCTTAATGAGCTTCTTGGCGAGGACACTAGAGGATGAGGTTTGCCGAATTGCTTCGAAAGATAAAGCAATAGCCAAGGCAAAACTCATTCCGCTAGTGTATTTTATGGCGTCACAGCTCTGCGCCTCTGCGTCTCTGCGTCCCTTGGGCGTTACGTGCATCACGTACATGGATTTATCGCTAGCACTTGAGCCTTCGGCGAAACGCGGAGGTTAGGAGGCTCGGGAGAATTGTGCTGACAATCATCAACAATTACCCCAAAAATCTCTCCGCGTCTCCTTTCCTCCAAAAAACCACACTACGTGTGCTCCGCGTTTCGCCGAAGGCCACAGCGACGCGACAAATCACTCATCCCAGCGTATTTGTGTATTGCATATTTTCGACAAAGATGCTTAAATATAGATATTGATAAATGGTTAATACTTTTGTATAGGTTGTAAACAATGTTAGTTTTGTTATTGTGCATTATTTGGCTTATTCCCATAGCCGCATTTCTATTGAGGAATGCGCTATGCTCCGAGCTAGTTGAGCATATCCAAAATGGGAATCGGCTCTATCAGATATTTGCAGTGATATGTGTTGTAGGAATTGTTGCATGGGGTGGCGTTAAACCCAACATGAGCATGGATAGCAATTCCATGGTTCAGAATATTCATAGTGCAAATGTAAATACTCTCAATAACAATATTGGGACAAGTAGTGGTACATCGTTTTCCGATGCAGAGCTAGCATCTAGGCTTGTCTTTCTAGATGGCGGTACAAACTCTAGCTTTGCAGCAATTCCTCCTGAAAATGCTGTCATAAACCAAAAGTGGACAATGACTGGTGCCGCAGAAGATTTTGTTATTGTATCTCCAACAAACTGGGCTTTCCCAGTTAACGACAAAGTATATTCAAACCTTTTTGTTTCTACAACTGGCAATATCTCATTTGAAAAGCCAATTACAAGGACAAATGCTTTTACAAATCAATACACGGTGCTTTCAC
>JAFPBK010000056.1 GCA_017424105.1 Kiritimatiellia bacterium
AAACCTCGCCATCTACAAATTGTGGTGTTGGGAGATTTTTTAACAGATATACATCAGCAAACACGAATTGAGTTGCTAAAAGCAATAAGAAAACCAATAATTTCATAAACATCAACCTTTTATTACTCAATATTTAACCATGTAATGCAAAACAAATCAAATACTTTTTGCACTCTATTTTTGATGAGGACAACAGCCTAAATTCGTGTTCGAATTTAGATGAAGCAGCGCAGAGCGCTATGAAGCGGTGCAAAGCACCATGAAGCATGCCTGTGGCATATGAAGCATTGCAAAGCAATATATGCGGTGAGATTTATTATTTTAAATTTCAGCAAGGCGAGGACGCCATGCCGCCCAGTTATTCTTTAAGACGGGGACGTCTTAAAGCCCAGTTAACGTGTAGGACGAGGACGTCCTACACCCCAGTTAAGCATGCACCTTTTATTTGTTGCTCTCAATTTTAGGTGGGGACATTGACGACATAGGGGACATTGACGACGGGAGAGCAAGACTTTCTAGCGCTTGACAAGTTTGTCCTCGTTTCAAAACACTATGGTAATTGAGACTCATTTTCACCAGCATTTTCAGGAGGGATAACTGGCAAGCCATTCTCAAATTTTGTACGAATAATCTTACATTCTGGACGAAGACCCGCACCTTTTCCCCATCTAAGATAAAAATTATCATCCGTCAACGGACTGTCTTCCTCTAAATAAATTTTAGATATCTTAGTAGATTTAGAAAATGATGAGGTTTTAAGATTTGTAACACTATAAGGAATTACTAAACTTACCAAATTAGTATTTTCTAAAAATGACATGTGATCGATTATTTTAATTGTATTAGACAGCACAATATTTGTTGGGGAACTACCTGCATCTATAGAAAATGAGCCGAAAGCAAGACCAACAACTGGATATCCATCTAATTCTGAAGGAACAACTAAATTTAAGGATTTAAATTGTTCTTTGTTTCTAGCAATATATGCCTCAGAATTTACGACATGATAATACCAAACCTCCCCATTCGCCTCTGCTCTATAGGCTGGGAGCTTATGTATGTCAGTTTTTATGACATCTATAAATGGTTTTTTATCATCAAGTCCATTTACATATGAATAGAAAACTGATGGGTAATGCTGAAGCTTTGTCCACTTGATTATATTTAGGCGACGGTTGATTTGTTTCTTATCTTCTTCTGAAATTTCAGCAATTTCCTTAAATTTATTTAGTAATGATATGCGTTCAGAAGACAGACTATAATCATCAATACATATAGACAATAGGAAATCTATATACAATTTTATTGATGGATTTTTTCTAATAGCATTTGCTGCTTTAGGTAATCGTTTGCCTTTTGCTGCTGTTTTGGGGTAAGAACTAAATATGGAAGCTTATTTAGTACTTGCGAGCGTATTGCACCAGTGTCACTTATGCGTCACTTGCAGGTATTTTGGAATATCATTTAACTGATGTTGTCAGGATTAGCGTGCTCTGAAATCTCTAACTGCACGCACTAACCATAATGGCAGATGCTCCACAAGAAAACAATAGGTACCATGCTTGATTTGTGCTCGAACACGTGCCCAACGTGTACGCTTCAAGTATTCAGGTGTTACCTTAAAAATATATTTCTCAAACTTTTCTTGATTGTCTAAAATATATTTTGGAAATGTATTGTCCAAAGGGATACAGAAAAAACGCTGCCAATCAAAAGGTGTCTTACCTTCAGAAATCAACTTCTCAATACTCTGCTCTGTTACTCCATCAACATTAAATTCCTGATGTGCGTAGGATTTTAGTTTATGCAATACAGCGGCAGCTCCACCTATACTTGTGAAATGCCAGCCTGCATGACGTAGCTTACGCATAGGAATCTCACGGGCACAGCGAATTTTAGTAGGCGTCGTTCCTTGATTATATTCCTCAAGCATAAAGCAATTATACTCAACCTTAACATTATCTGCTATTGAGAAAAAATCATCGTATGAAAGGAGTTTTGTTCCTTGCCAATAATACTCCATCACATTACGGGCATTCAAATAAAAGCAATAGTAATCGTTATAGAATGTTGTCATTCCAGCGGCACCAGCATACTTTGCTACTAGTTCTGGGCGTGGAATCTCGTCAATGTCTGAAAGAAGAATTGTATCGCCAGATTTTGCATGTTGCTTCACTACTTCTGCAATATAATTGCGCTGCAGATTTTCTAAAATCCATGAATCATCTGCTTTAGGAAGTGTTTCTAATTTTGCATAAATAATTTTATCTTCAAAGCGAGAAAAACGAGCACGATTCTCCTCAAAATAAAATGGCTTTTCTAAACCAGAGTGTGTCTTACTTGCTTCTACAATTATAAAGCGATCAACAACTGGACTTAGCAATTCCAGGCGTAGCTCTAAAAGCTCCAGCTCATTAAAAAATGTAAAGCAATCAAAAATCATAAAAAGGAAAGTTGAGCTAGCGGTTCTTTAGATAGACAATGCCCACACGCACCCTCTCTACCATCACCATTGTAAATAATATTGGATGGCGAATAATCTTTAGCCATTTCCAATTCTCAACAAACACCCAAAAGAAACGATACCACACACCTAGCTGCTTTCGGATAATTTTATCATTATTCCACTTCTCGCGATATGCAGCCATCTTCTGCGTATAATACGCCTTTTTTTCAAGCATCTTTTCTGTGGACAACAGCTTTTCGTTATGAATCAACTCGCCTTTTGTCAATGCCACATTTTTAGTGACAGCTAAGATACGTCTGTCAATATCCCAATCTTCCGGACCGACAAGTGCTTCATCATAGCCACCTATTTGAAGGAAGAGCTCACGCTCAAATAAACGCAGTCCATCAATACATGTGGCATTGTAAAAACTGCGCTCAAAATTACGAGCCCTTGCACGCAATCCCTTTCCTACGCGATGCTCACGAATATACATTGCAGAAGGAGGATTCTCAGAATTACAGCATGCAAGTAGCTCTTGAAGTGTTGCCTCTGGTAATATCATATCTGCATCCAGAAATAACAGATATTTTCCAGAGGCTTGTTGTGCTCCAAAATTACGTTGTGTGGAGCGCTCAGGACCAATAGAAAAAACGCGTGCACCAAATTCGTTTGCAATAGCTAATGTATCATCCTCAGAGAAATTATCCACAACAATTAACTCACAAGCCCCTGCCACCAATTGCTCTGCAAATGGTGTACAGCAATTAGCAATATTTGCTTGCTCATTTTTTGTTGGGATAATTACACTAATAATTGGTTGCATTTTGTTTTAGAAACAATTAGCTATTACTTATGGCATACGCTTTTTTTTAATTACTTTAGAATTTCTAGTTCAACACCTAGTAGGCTTGCAATATTCTTTGCAAGAACTGTGTTATCAATTTCGCCAGCGAACAATTCTGCGCCAGGACCAAATGCATATACAGGCACATTAGCTGCTGAGTGAGAACCTGAATTATATGTAATTGTCATCTCCTTATCATCGCGAGAAGATGCAGAGATGCTACCAGTTTCATGGTCTGCTGTTACAATTACAAGAGTATCCTTGTTCTTGTTAGCAAAATCAACAGCTGCCTTAACTGCGATATCCATATGAATAGTTCCAAGAACTGTCTTTGATGGGTCATTACCATGGCCACCCTTATCAGGATAGCAGCACTCAACCATCATAAAGAAACCATTAGGATTCTTCTCTACACGAGCAATAGATGCATTCATAAATTCGGCAACAGATGTTTCCTTATCTAGGAATTTGCTATCTAGATGAGCAATAACCTTCTTATCTGCTGGAGCAGCTTCAAACTCACTCATACCTTCTGTGATAACATGTGTATCTGCAATTTTTGCAACTACAGCTGCATTATCTTTGTTACGTAGCCATTTAAGTGTATTATTACCACCGAGAACTACATCAAATTTGCAATCCATCAAATCTGTTAAGATTCCACCAAAATCGTGGCGAGATGGTTTGTGAGCAAAAAATGCAGAAGGTGTTGCTCCTGCAATACTGTCAGAAGTAATGATAGCGATAGCCTTACCTTTTTCATTGCTTAGGGTAGCATATGATTTCAGAGGAACAAAGTTTGTGCCTTCTTCAGACTTAACAGTTCTACCACCGATATTGCTATTATTAACCTTATTACCTGTTGCCATAGCAGTTGCAGCTGCTGCAGAATCTGTTACACCACTGTTAAGAGAGCGAGTCTTTAGCATGCCTTTAACAGGTAGTTGCTCCATAAATAGTTTACCATTTTCACCATGAATATAAAGTGAAGTAGCATTAAATGCACCAGAACCCATACCATCGCCAATTAAAAGAATGATATTTTTTGGCTTTGCACCAGCTTCTACTGCTGCAGGAACATCATTTGCAGAATATTTTAGGCCTTCATACTTACCTAGCTCAATTTTCTTGTCGTTTGCAGCAAATGCAAAAGCACAGATAGAAGTTAAAACAACTGTTGAAATAAATTTATTCATTTTTACTCATCCTTAAACAACGAATGGTATTTCTATCATTGAATAACGCGTAGAAACACCATTCTTTTTCAATTTTATAATTTTAACAATTAATTATTCAGCCTTTGAAAAGTCACCTTTTCCAACGCCACATACTGGGCACACCCAATCCTCTGGGATATCCTCAAATTTTGTTCCAGCAGCGATACCGCTATCAGGATCACCTACCTCTGGGTCATAGATATAACCACAAATATTGCAAACATATTTATCCATAATTTTACCTCCTTATGTTAGGAATATAATCAACATAAATTACTTAATTAAATTACCATTTATACATATTATTTTATCAAAAAAAGTTTGAAGAAATCAACATCAAACCTAAATTTCTATGGTGAGTTTCAGAATTTGGATAATCAATAATATAAAACAAACTTTTAAAACTTAACTGCGATTTTATGATTAAAGGTTTTGAACTAAATAACAATATTACAAAAAGGTATTTAAAATTACTAAAACCGGTATAATTTTTATATTTTGTTCAGTAAACGATAGACATATGTAATAAATCCTAAAAAACACCCAATAAATAAATACTTTATTTTAAAGCACTTATAAAACCAAAATAAAAAATATTAAAAAAATTACATTTTTTGCTTGCATTGTTGTATGCATTTATGATAAATTCTATTCCGTTTTTAAGCGAGCTTAGCTCAGTGGTAGAGCTCCACCTTGCCAAGGTGGATGTCGAGGGTTCAAATCCCTTAGCTCGCTCCAATTTTGGGAGTATAGCTCAGTTGGTAGAGCAACTGACTCTTAATCAGTGGGTCGTGGGTTCGAATCCCCCTACTCCTACCATTTTCGCCGATGCGAGTGCCGGTATCGGATGTAGACAACAGGCATATTTTTGGGCGAGCTTAGCTCAGTGGTAGAGCTCCACCTTGCCAAGGTGGATGTCGAGGGTTCAAATCCCTTAGCTCGCTCCATTTCCAAAATTTCATAATATATTACTTATCATTTTTTCTTTTTCCTAGCTCTCAGGAGCTAGGTTTTTTGTTTTTATAGCAAAAAACGCCAATTTGATGGAAATTGCCAGCTAAAAGTGCGAATACGGGCACAAATTTCGCCAAAGGTTAATGAACAAGATAATTTTTATCATATTTACTCCATCATTCAATTGATTTGAAAATTTTGTTATGGTATACTACTCTTTTATAAATATATAGGTTAATAAATGAGTTCCCGTAAAACATTAGAATCAACTGAAAATAAGCTCCTCCCGCTAATTCAATATGAAGGAGCAGACCAAGGTCATGAGTGGCCTACACGCTTTCTTTTGTGGTTATTGAAGCGTGTTTCTTCTATTTATAAATTTGTCGTACAAACACGTCTATATCTCTACGAAATAGGAATTTATCGTAGATTTCCTCTAGGTGTTCAAGTAATTAGCGTTGGCAATGTAACTGTTGGAGGTACTGGTAAAACCCCTCTAGTAGAGAAATTAGCTCGCGAGCTGCAAGAAAAAGGACGTCACGTTGCTATTCTTTCACGCGGATATAGAAAAAAGGAAAAAACCTTCGGAGAAAAGCTTAGGGACAAGTTTTCTGGAAAAGGACACACCCCTCCACGCATTGTTTCAGATGGTAAGAACCTTCTACTTGACAGTGAAATGAGCGGAGACGAGCCATATATGCTCGCAACAAATCTTAATGATGTAGTTGTTCTCGTAGATAAAGACCGCGTTAAGAGTGGTCGTTATGCAGTAAAGCACTTTGGTTGCGATACTCTGATTTTGGATGATGGATTCCAATATCAAAAACTGAAGCATAGACTTGATCTTGTACTAGTGGATCGTACAAATCCATTTGGTAATGGCAATGTCCTTCCTCGTGGCATTTTGCGTGAGCCTGCAAAAAATATTTCCAGAGCAAAATTTATTTGCATCACAAAAGCTCCTAAAGGAACTGACACAACAGCTCTACGTAAGCGAATCCGCGAGCTTAACAGCACAGCTGGCATTATGGAATGCAATCACGAACCTACTTCACTTGTTGAAGCATTTACGCGTATTGTACACCCTCTTTCTGAATTACAAGGCAAGAAAGTTGTTGCTCTTTCTGGTATTGCTTCTCCATTAAGCTTTGAAAATTCTTTAGAAGCTCTTGGTGCAATAATCATTAAACGTAAGCGCTATGCAGACCACCATCGTTTTTCACAACAAGAAATCATTGATATTGTGCTTGAAGCAAAAGAAGCCGGTGCTGATGCAATTATTACCACAGAAAAAGATGCTGTCCGTATGACTCGTATTGACAAAAAATCTGTTCCTGTTTATTTTGTACGTATTGAAGTTTGCTTCTCCGCTGGCATTGACGAATTTAATCGTTGTATTAACGAGATTACTCTGACAAATCTCAAGGAAGAAAAAGCCCCTGCTGTTGGGTTAAATCTCTCTCCTACTAACTAGATTAAGGATAGTAATATGGCAGAGCACATACCAACAGAGCTTAATAAAAAAATCAATTCGCAAGACAACTCACTTAGACCTAGCACTTTCTCTGACTTCGTTGGTCAAGAAAAGGTTCGCGAGCGTCTACTCCTTTGCGTAGAGGCGGCAAAGCTTCGTGGCGAAGCACTTGACCATGTGTTATTGTCCGGACCTCCTGGACTCGGTAAAACTACTCTTTGCTACATTATTGGCGAGGCAATGGGTGCTGGTGTAAAAACTACATCAGGTCCAGTTATAGAAAAACCAGCAGATTTAGCAGGCATGCTTACTTCTTTAAACCATGGAGATATTCTATTTATTGACGAAATCCATCGAATGCAGCGCACTGTAGAAGAATATCTATATTCTGCAATGGAGGATTATGTAATAGATATTATGATTGACCAAGGAGCAAATGCTCGCTCAATCAGACTGGAGCTGCCTAAGTTTACACTTGTTGGTGCAACTACTCGCTCCGGCTTAATTTCTCCTCCTCTACGCTCTCGCTTTGGTATCTCTGGCAGACTTGATTATTACACAACAGAAGAGCTAGCGAAAATCGTTGAACGCTCAGCTGGTCTTCTTGATGTAAAAATTGATAAGGGAGGTGCACTTGAGATTGCACGCCGCTCTCGTGGCACTCCTCGTATTGCAAACAACCTATTGCGCCGCGTTCGTGATTATGCTCAAGTTGTTGCCAATGGAAAAATCTCTCGAGAAATTGCTGATGCAGCACTGCAGATGCTTGATATTGATGCGAGCGGACTTGACGAAATGGACAAGCGCATTCTACGCACAATTATTGAAAAATTTAATGGCGGTCCAATTGGCTTAAATTCTCTAGCTGTTTCAATTGCTGAGGAGCAGGATACCATTGAAGATGTGTATGAGCCATATCTAATTCAAGAAGGCTATATCAAACGCACTGCTCGTGGCAGAGTGGTTACACCACTAGCCTACGATTTACTTGGCATTGACAAACCTTTTGCTATTAGCCAACAAGAGGAGTTGCCGTTCTAATGAAAATCGCAATGACATATATTTGTCTTTGGATATGCACATTAGGATGCATACTGTTTCTTGGATGTGCATCTACACCCGAAGCTCCTGAGACAGATGATAAAAACAATGTTGCGACAAATCTTGTTGATGTTGTTTCCTGCCCAACAAATACTACAACTAATATCATTGTAACAAGCTCGAATACAAATCAAGTAACAACGACAACACCTGCTCATACCAAATCCACTTCTAATTCTGCTGTTGTAACACCTGTTTCAACCACAAAGGAAGTAAGTCCTCCATCTCCCCCAAAAGACAAACCTCGCCCTTGGGATTATGTTTTATTTGAAAATTCCAATTCAGCACTAATTGATGGAACTGAAGTTTTTCTCTACAATCATCCACAAAAACAAAAAAACACAAACAAACTCATCCCACATTTTTTTGATCAAACAAAAACTATTGATGTGATTTTCAATGCTCACACTTGTCCTATTGCGACAAATAGGCAACTCCGAATTTTTATTGACCCTGGTCATGGAGGTGCTGATCCTGGTGCTGTTTCTAAAGACGAAAAAACATATGAAAAAACAATTACCTTAGATATTGCAAAACGTCTTCAAACTTATCTTTCTAATGCTGGTTTTCTAACAATGCTATCACGCACAGATAACAATACAACTCTTTCTTTAAACGAACGTACTGTGATGGCAAATTGTTGGGGTGCGGATGCTTTCATAAGTATTCATGTAAACTCATCAAAATCATCAAGTCCGAATGGCTATGAAACATATATCCTTGCCAATGTTGGTCAGCTTTCAACATCTATGGACAAAGCATCAATGACGCAAAAGGATTGGGATTTTGTTAATGCAAAATATCAAGGAAACAACAACGACAAACAAAATCTTCTTTTAGGCTATGCAATACATAGAAGAACAGCAAAAACAACAAGAGTACCAGACAGAGGATTACGTCGTGCTCGCTTCTTAGTACTAAGAGAAGTCACCATGCCAGCCGTGCTTGTTGAATGTGCTTATTTATCATCACCAAAAGATTCCAAACTTTTATATACAGCAGACTATCGTGAGCGTTGTGCACGTGGAATTTATCAAGGAATTTGTGATTATATGTATGGCAGAATGCAACCAGGTTTAGCAGCAACTCCAGTACCTACAACAAAAGCCTACGAAGCTCCAAAGCCTCCTGCAAATCACACACCAGATCGACTGACAAAAGTAATGGAATATGCACCTCCTACAAACCAACCTCCTGCATGGGTTCCAAATTATCCAGAAGACGACCCTTCTAAAACAAAAGAGTTGGCTCTTGCCAGAGAAAATGCACTAAAAAATGCTGGCATTATTGTTTCGCCTAAAGAAGACAATTCAGCAATCACTCAGGGAACTCCTGCACCAATCCAAAAATAAATGCTACTTGCTAGCAATTACCCGGAAAAGCAATGGAGAAACAGATGAGAATGGGAAAACCAAAGCACATAATTTGGGATTGGAATGGAACTCTGCAAAATGATGTTCTTGCTGCTGTTGCTGGAATCAATTTTCTGCTTGAGCAACGTGGCATGCCACTTGTTGATATACAAAAGCATCGTGAGTTATTTTCCTTTCCTGCTCGCAATTACTATATTGCTTTAGGTTTTGATTTGGAAAAAGAAAATTGGGATGAAATGTCTAACACATTTATTAAGGCATTTCTTGCAGAACCATCAACAAATTTATTTGATTGGACAATACCAACGCTCACTTATTTTAGAGAGCAAGGAATTGGAATGTCTGTTGTTTCTGCCGCAGAACAAAACACTCTGACAAAGACTGTTGACCAATATGGAATACTTCACTATTTCGACAATATTGTTGGATTAACAGATCATGGAGCCGGTTCAAAAGCAGAAAATGCGAAGCGTTTAATCAAGCAACTCAATATAGCACCTAACGAGATTATTTTTGTTGGAGACACTTCTCATGATAAAGAGGTTGCCGATTTTGTAGGATGCAACTGCATTCTTGTTGAAAGCGGATATGAATCTCGCGAGCGCTTATTAAAAAATGGGATAACAGTGCTGCCAAGCATAAAAGAATTAACTACACTTTTTGATTAATTCTAAAAGAGCGAACTAAAAAGACACCAAAATCACAAAAAGCGATGATGTGCAATACATTTTTGTACTGCACAAAATTCTACAAAGATTAATGTAAAGCACTAATCTTCAACACTGAGCTTTGCCTCGCCCATCTTAGCAATATTATCCTTAACCTCGTGAAGAAGCTCCTCATACTCATTCATTAAATTTCGTAATCCTTCACAAGTATCAGATGCTGGGACAACGAGTTTCTTAACCTCATCTACCTGTGCATTTTCACGAATCTTCTCTATATAAGATGATAACTCTTCAAGATTAGTTAGAAAACAATTTTGAATTTCTTCAAAGCGACTGATTGAACCTGTCATATAGCTTAAATGCTTTTCAGAAAACATCATTCTATCGCGCTCAGTAAGATCTGTGAATGAAACGACAGCTCCAACTACCTCTCCATTTGTATTGCGATTACATGCTGCACGAATTTGTGCTCGGAAAGGAGAACCATCTGCACGCTTTGCTACTACAACACCATCTGTTGTGAAATTTTCTCCAGATAAACTTTCAATAATCGCGGTTCCATCACTAGGATTTAAAAAGAGAATTCCCAAATTATGATTGATAATATCAGCTGGTGATGGCAACCCCCAAATTCGAGCAACAGCTGGGTTAGCATACTCAACAACAGAATTTAAATTTATTACAACAATTGCATCACTGGAATTCTGCAATGCTGTGTGCTCTGTACGAAGCATTTCATCCTGCTGAATGCGTGTTGTAATATCACGAATAAAAAAAGTCAAATGAGGTGTAGAAAGGCGTATCTGGCTTACTGCAATTTCCGCAGGAAAGAAAGTACCATCTGCACGCTGACAAACAGCTGTCATCAATGTGAAACGCTCGCACTGCACATTCTCGTATAATGTACGAATAATTTCGTCATCCATACCAGATACAACATCGGAGATATCTAAGTCACACAAATCCTCTTGGGTATATCCAAAATAGTCAAGGGCGCGGCGATTAACATCACGAATACGTCCATGCAAATCTGTAATAATTCCAGCATCATACACATTCTGAAAAAGTTCAGTATAGCTACGAGTTTTTCCTCCATCAATAGCACCTGCTGTCAAAATTATCTTTTTCTGCGATGCAACGACTTGAGCCTTAGGGCGTTCACTTAGAGGAACCTCTGGAATGTCAGGAATCAAATCAATACGCATTGTGCTAGATTTACTCAAATTTTTCATATTTTCTAAATACCTTTTTAGCTATAATATTTTCAGACTTATCCTAATGACTCTAAAATTTTTACAAGAAAAAACGAACAATACAACCAACGATAAAAATAAAAATTATTATCGCTATTGCCTTTTGCTCTCTAAAAGTAAGTCTTGTGTTGGAAGAAACAAGAAGACCTGCAGACCTGAACAAACCGCCGATTTTATTAAAGAAGGACATCTATTACAAAACCTTTACTTAATCATTTTGCTCAGAAAACTTTGAATTTATTTCTGTAATAGCTTCCTCTAATTGTTTTCCTAATTTGGTAATATGCACAAGATTAGATTTTAGCGTTTTTTGTTGAGCTGTTACTGCCTCAACTTGAGCAATAGCTTCATCTTTAAATTGTTGAAGCTCTTCAACTTGTTGTTGCAAAGATAGAATCTGTTGCTGAAGCTTAGCAATAGTAGCTTTAGATGTTCTTAATCTAAATGACAGCTCCTCTGGAGTTGCATCAATATCTTCAATCTCCAATCCCTCAGGGATAGGCACAGAAACATGTTTCTCACAATCCGGGCAAACGATAACCAATCCTGCACCACGAGGATCAATTGATAGATGCTTATTGCAATGAGGACAATCAAATTGAATATCAGACTCAGGTATTTGATCAAAATCCAACTCTACGCTATTAGTTTTGTCCATATACACCCCCATTTTTAAAATATTACTTAACAGACGCAAATTTCATTTTTTCTTTTATTATACATTATATAGGATTTTTTGTCATCATATATTTAAAAAAAACACATAAAAACAAAAAAAATGCGTTTACAACACAAAAATGTATAAATGTAAGTGTGTATCCGTAAAGTATTAAGAACACCTAAATTCGTTTCCTAAATTTAGATAAACATGAGTAAACGATATGAAACATGCCTACAACATATAAACCCCAAACGGCAATGAAGTAAGTGTGGTGGCTTAAAGAGCTAAAAAGCCACTAGATTGGCTTAATTCCGCAATAATCAAATATTTGGATTAAGAATAGCTACTAATTTATGATTACCAAGAAGTACGACCAGCGGAACTGCCGTTACTATTATAATGGTAAGTTGTGTTACCACTTCTTTGAGAGCGACCTGCTGAACTGCCATTGCTATTGTAATGGTATGTTGTATTGCCAGAGGTCTGTGAACGGCCTGCTGAACTGCCGTTGCTATTATAATGGTAAGTTGTATTACCGGTGGTTTGAGAGCGGCCTGCTGAACTGCCATTGCTATTATAGTGATAGGTTGTGTTGCCTACTGTTCTGGAATATCCTGCTGAGCTACCATTACTATTGTAATAATATGTGGTATTACCAGAGGTTCTTGAACGACCTGCTGAACTGCCATTGCTATTGTAATGATAAGCAGATTGAGCAGATAGTTCTATAATACATGAAATAGAGATTACAACTAATGCAGAAAGTTTAATGATTTTCATAATTTGATTTCCTTTATAATGTTACATTTTTAAATTGTTACCTAGTAAAGTATTATATTATTCTAAGATACTTATTTTTTAATACGAAGTAATATGTACAAATCTGACAAAGCTAAGGCTGCTTTTTTGTAGCAACAATTCTAAAGCCTGTACTACTATTAAAATCATCCTTTTTATTTTTACCCACAGATTTTGCCGTGCAGAAGTTATAACTATTTCCCCAACAACCACCTGCTGCTATTACCTCATCTCCGGATATTGTTGAAGTATATTCCCACAAATTACCATGCATATCATAAAGCCCCCATGCATTTGGTAGCTTTGTTCCTACAATATGGGTTTCTCTATCAGAATTATATCTATGCCAAGCAACATCATCAAAAGCACCTTGTAAACCATTAGAAAGTAAGCCATAATCGCCTGTACTACCAGCCAAACATGCATACATCCACTCCTCATGTGTTGGAAGTCTTACTTCTAATCCATATTTCTTTACATCAGGATGTGTATTTATGCGTTTTAAGAAATCTTGTACATCATTCCAAGACACGCTATCAACTGGGCGATTTTCTCCTTTAAACTCAGAAGGATCTGTCCCCATTATTGCTTCCCATTGCTTCTGCGTAACTTCATATTTACCAATGTATAATCCATTTGGTAATTGAACTAAGCTTAAAAAATTACTTGATTGAACCTCTTCTGTTGCTCTTTCTGTAAAATTCATAATTTCCTGAACATCCTCATTAACCGACTTTATGGTCCCATTAAAATCAGCCAATGCCTCAGAAATATTTTTTTGATTCTCTTGAAATTTTTCCTCTAATTCTTTTGCTTTTTCAGGCGTTACTAACACTCCTCTCCAACTAACATATTCTGGTAATTTATCTGGATTTGAAGCATTTTCAGATTGTTCTTTCTTTTCAATAGCAACATCTGAATCATTTCCTTGTTTTCCCACAGGAACAAATTTATCCAGAATAATGAACAAGGCTATCAGACTAGCAACAATTCCTGCAGACAACCATAGTTTCGATTTACTTGATTTATTGGATACTGGATTTTTATAAAGTGCTTCAATATCCTCAAGCATTGCCCGTGGAGAAAAATATCTATCAGGGATGCGTGGTGCACAAGCCTTATTTATGATTTTCAGCCATTGTGGAAATAGCGGAGAATCAATATCAGCTTCAGGTCTTGGGGAATATCCAAATTCTTCTGCAGAACGCCCTGTACTTATAATGTAAAATAATTTACCCAAGCTATAAATATCACCTTGAACAGTTCCATGATTTTCAGGAGGAACATAACCTGGCGTGCCTACAATAGAATTTGCATCTCTAAAATCAATCGCTAAACCAAAATCTGTAAGTACAGGCTCTCCATTTATTATCAAAACATTTCCTGGCTTAATATCGCGATGTATCAAATGATTCTTTTGCAAATATTCTAATGCACTTAACAATGTTCTGGCAATTGAAATACATTCATCAAGCTTTAAAGCGACACACCCTGAAATAATGCTAGATAAAGTTTTAGGCTTATAAATTTCTGGATCAATATTGCGTCCTGCACTTTCATCATCAGCCAAGCCCATAACACAATAAAAAAGAGACTTTTCTGTATCCTCCCAAAAATCATAAACAGGAACAAGCCCCCTAAACCATGGAAGGCGTGCATACATTGATATACCACGCTTTTCTCTAGAATAAGCCTCATCTCCGACAACATCACGAGAAACAATCTTTATCGCATAATATATTTCTTTTGAGGACTGTGCAAGCCATACAGTGCCTGAAGCACCCTCCCCAATCTTTTTTATAAAAGTGTATTCACCTAGCTTATATTTCGTCATTATTCAGCTCTTGCTTCAAAATAGTATCAAATTTATCTCTTAAGCGTTTACGAATTTGATAAGCATTACCTCTTGTTACGCCAAAAGTTTTGCAAACTTTTTCAGTAGGCCACTCATCAATTTCAAGAGCGTAAAAAACTTGAAAATGTTCTAACGATGTTTCCTCTTGAAGTTGCTTTAACACCCTACCTATTGTAACTGCACGCCACTCTTCTTCAATCACCGAATCTAATTCAGGATTTTGTGAAATTTGAATCTTATCTATAGGTGTATAAGTAACCTTTTCTCCTCTGCTAATATGAGTGCGCTGACGTATCAAATCATTTACTCGCCAACCAACCAAATGGCCTAGCCAACCACGAAAACTCCCTTTCGTACGGTCATATACAAAATCTCCATTAAAATGCGAAATAACATCCAGCATAACATTTTGTACAATTTCGTCTGCCTCTTGCTCCATAAGTCCTTTTGAACGAGCAATGCCATAAATAAAGCCAGCATACAAATCGTAAAATCGCTTCCACGCAGCATCAGAGCCTTCCTTGACTCCTGCCATTACACTGGATCTTGTTACTTCATTTTTATATGTTCGATAATGCATAGCACTTACTATTCTACAAAACTTAAACTAGAACTTATCCATAAATATTTTCAACCAGAGCTTTGTCCAGCTTTACGCCAGCATTAACCAGTTGAGCTTGAAGTGCAGCAACATTCAGGTCTGCAAAGCATTGAATATTATTTTGCAAACATAGAGCCGCTGCTGTACCGGCTGCCTCACCTGAAATTGAGCATACAGGAATTACGCGAGCAACATCCCATGTATCACCTGTTGTGGAGATACAGCGTCCAGCTGTAATGAGGTTTGGTGTACGTTGTGCATACAATGCACGATATGGCAGTGCATATACAGGACCTGACTTACGCCAATCTGAAAAGATGCCTACTGCATCATCATGCCACACATGCATATCTGCCTCTGTCATTGTGTATGGTGCCACAATGCGGCGAGTCATTCTGAAACTTGCCATACTTGGAACAAATGCAGGGAAGAATCTTTCCTTACCAGTCTCTTCTATTGCTTTTTTATTTCGTAAATTTGTATCGTTAAGTACTAACTCATGTGAGCGAATGAGATGCTCGGAGACCTGGCGAAAATCTGTGCCATCATAGCATGGATGTGCTACATGATCTTTGCTGTTATATGGATGAACAGATTGAGGCCTTAGCTCAATCTTATTATCAACATCTAAAGAATAATGCCAAGCAGCAAGTTTATTAAGCTTTGCTATCTCGCACTCCTCTTCTGCATATTTACATAAATCTGCATCACCTGTGCCATCTACAACAAATTTTGTAGCAAATACACCACAGCCAGATTTATTTTCTACTACAACATGTGTAATCGTACCGGTTGCATCTTTAACAATATCTGTAATCAAAGTATCGTAAAAAATTGTTACTCCTGCATCAAGAAGAACACGCTCCATTCCTAGCGACATTGTTGCAGGATGATATATGAGTTCATAACGATGAGCTTTTAGCTCTTCAATTGTTGCATCCTGTGGTTTATCCCAAGCACCATTTGGTTTTACTGGGCTATATTTCATTGGAAGACGAAGTAACTCTTCTACAATACCGAAGCTTACCTGATGACCAAAACCATCGCAAATAGGCAAATAGATAACAACAAAACCAGCAGTTCCCAAACCACCAAGTGTTGCTGATTTTTCAATCAAGCAAGTTTTTGCACCATTACGTGCTGCAGCAAGAGCTGCTGCTACACCACCGAAGCCACCACCAGCAACAATAACATCATATTCACCATGTTGTGGCACAGTTCTTTCTGGAAGAGTAATTGTCATAAATATATCCTTTAAAAATTAAATAAAATTAGTTTTTGTTGTTTTATGTCGTATGTTTGATGCATCATCATACACATTTTCAACAAGAGAACGATCAAGCTTCACACCAGCTTTAATTAGCTGAGCTTGTAGCGCGCCAACATTTAAATCTGCAAAGCGTTGAACATTATCGCGCAAACATAGGGCAGCAGCTGTACCTGCTGCCTCACCTGAAATTGAGCATACAGGAATTACACGAGCAACATCCCATGTATCACCAGTTGTGGAAATACAGCGTCCAGCTGTAATCAAGTTTGGCGTGCGTTGTGCATACAATGAACGATATGGTAATGCATAGACAGGTCCTGCCTTACGCCAATCTGCAAAGATACCTACTGCATCATCATGCCACATATGCATATCTGCCTCTGTCATTGTATACGGTGCCACAATGCGGCGAGTCATCAAAAAACATGCCATACTTGGCACAAATCCAGGAAAGAATTTTATCTTTCCAGTTTCTGACAGAGGCTTTTCATTATGAAATTCATTATCCAATAAAAACAGCTCATGTGAGCGAATTATATGCTCAGAGACTTGACGAAAATCTGTACCATCAAGTCGCATTGTTTTTATCTCTTCTGGACACTTCTCAGGATTATAAAGTCTTGTGCGCAGCTCTATTTCATTATCAGTATTTATAGAATAATACCAAGCTCCTGGTTTATTATTTTTTGATACCTCGCACTCTTCATCTGCAAATTTACAAATATCAGCATCTCCAGTACCATCAATAACAAATTTTGTAGCAAATACGCCACAGCCAGATTTATTTTCTACTACAACATGTGTAATCGCACCTGATGCATCTTTAACAATATCTGTAATCAGCGTATCATAGAAAATTGTTACTCCTGCCTCAAGAAGTATACGCTCCATTCCCAATGACATTGTTGCAGGAAGATAAACAAGCTCATAACGGCGAGCTTTCAGCTCTTCTTCTGTTGCTTGCTCCTTATTATTCCAAGCTCCATTTGGCTTTACTGGGCTATACTTCATTGGAAGGCGAAGTAGTTCCTCAACTATACCATAACTAACCTGATGACCATAGCCATCACATATAGGCAAATAAATAACAACAAATCCAGCAGTCCCCAAGCCACCAAGCGTTGCTGATTTTTCAAGCAAACAAGTTTTGGCGCCATTTCTCGCCGCAGCAAGAGCTGCTGCTACACCACCAAAACCACCACCAGCGATTATAACATCATAATCGCCATGCATTGGAATTGTTCTTTGAGGGAGCGTTATTGTCATATTGATTACCTAACTGCACTTGGTTAATTTTTTAATAATTATATAATAATTATGCACTTTAATTCAATATTTGATATAAAAATATTTATCCAAAATTAAATCAGAACCCAAATTTTAATGTAAATTATCTCATATCTATGTTACAATAATCTTATATAAGCGGGAACTTAATCGTAAGAAAGGAACAATATGAGAGATTATAGTTGCGACAAAGAATTTATTGAGCGCTTTAAAAATGCAACCATTGATATTGCCAAGATGAAAATGGACGAGGTTGAAGAAGGCCGCAAAACTATCAAAATGGTTATAGAAACTGGTCCTAGAATTAGCACGGGAGGTGGTTTCTCTGGGTTCTTTCTTTGGGATACTGCATTTTGCTGTCTATGGGCTCGCCATACAGAAGATGGGCTTTTCCCTGCTCTGTCTTCACTAGATAATTTCTATAAGGTATCTGAGACATCTGGCTTTATAAATCGCGAATATACTGCAGAAGGTGAGCCATTTTGGGGAGAAGAACACCCAATATCATTTGCACCTCCCCTACTTACTTGGGCTGAACTGGAGCTTTACAAAACAGGTAAATCTGACTTAGAAAGAATAAAAAGAGTTTTTCCACGACTCTTAACCCATCACAATTTATGTAAGGAACGATTCCAATTGCCTAATGGACTATATTTTGGTGATGGTCTTGGTTCTGGCATGGATGACATTTCTCGTTGGCCAACTCATTTTACAGAAGAAGAATATTCAAAAGATGGTATTCCTTTGGAAGAGAAGCATATGACAAGTGCCAAATCTATTGAGGCATGGAATTGTTGGCTTAAGGGCATTGCTAAGCGCTACTATTGGAACAAACAAGCTGTCTGGATTGATTTCTCCAGCCAAATGGCATTTGACGCATTAAATCTTGCAGAAATGGCAGATATTGTTGGAGATATTGAAAAGGCTCAAGAATTACGTGCTGAGCATAAAGAACTGGCTGCAAAAATTAATGATTATTGCTGGAACGAAAAAGAAGGTTGGTACTTTGATACATACGAGGGAGGCCATATTCTTCGTTACCACATTGCATCTGTTTGGGTTTTGATTGCTCAAGTAGCACCACCTGAGCGAGCAAAGCGAGTAATTCAGAAATTAAAAGACCCAGAATATTTCAACAGACCAATTCCATTCCCTGCATTGGCAAAGGTAGATCCTGAATATGATCCAGAGAATGGTTATTGGCGTGGAGCTGTTTGGCCAAGCACAAACTATATGGCAATTCATGGCTTATTGAAATATGGAGAAAAGGAGTTTGCCGAGGATGTGGCACGTCGCTACTATAATGCATGTGCAGCTCTATGGGAGATTACAGGGACTGTCTGGGAAAATATCTCTTGTGAACAATGCGACCATATTAAAGGTTGGACAGGCTCTAACTTCTGTGGTTGGGGTGCATTAGCACCAATTGCATTACCTAAAGATTTTGGCTGGTAAAACGAAAAACGCTCGCGATGCGAGCGTTTTTTGGTAATAAATTTATATAAAAAAAAAGCCCTTCTAAAAAGGGGGAAAATGGAGCGGGTGATGGGAGTCGGACCCACGTGACCAGCTTGGAAGGCTGGGGCTTTACCGTTAAGCAACACCCGCTTTAAAAAAAGTGCTTATAATTTATCAAATTCGTTTCTGAAATGCAAGCACTATTTTTTATAAATAATTTTAAATACATCTCTTGAAAAATAAAATTGAGATAAGTGTGGTGGCTAGGTGCTGTGTGATTGCTAAAAGTGCGAAGAAAAGGGACGCAGAGAGCGCAAAGGACGCGGAGGTGCGCTGAGCTCGTGTGATGGCTTGTGTGATGGCTTGTGTGATGGCTTGTGTGGTGGCTTGTGTGGTGGTTCTGGGCAATACGCCAGCGCTTGTTGTTGGCGAGTTTTGCTCTCGTTGGAGCAACGCCAACTGCCAATCGCTAGCGTGTACGTCCCACAAGATCAATGAGTATGGGAGCGTACGTAAGCGTGGTGGCTAGAAGTGCGAAAAAAGGTACAGGATTACGGGATTGTGCAGGATTTGTGCGGATGCTGTGTGCACGTGATGGCTAGGTGCTGTGCATGTGCATGTGGTGTGCGTGATTCAATTATCTCGGAGCAGCCAGGCGTCGTCCTGGCTGTGCACCAAGATGATTTCTCAGGATTAACGTGTATGGGCTATCGCGGAATTAGTGAATAGTGATTAGTGAATAACTAATAGTTAAGGTAAAAGATAAAAATAGCTCTGGGGTGCACGCCGTCCCGTCTTGCACAACTCTGGGGTGTAGGACGTCCTCGCCTTACAGAATAACTGGGCAGCATGGCGTCCTCGCCTTGCTGAAACTTAATTAAATCCCACCTAATATATTGCTTTGCAATGCTTCATAACGCGAGGCGCTACTTCATGGTGCTTTGCACCGCTTCAGCTGCAACTAAAGCACCGCTTTTATTATCACCATATCTGCACAGATTGCCTATAAGTTTCAGCTTCTGATGATCTTTGATATAATGTGTGACTGGGTGATCAACAGTTATTGCCTGGGTTCGACGAGTTTCAGTTTCTGATGATCTTTGATATAATGTGTGACTTCTGCTAGAGCAGCTGTTCTCTGAATGTAGCTTCGTTTCAGTTTCTGATGATCTTTGATATAATGTGTGACTAATCATGGAAGACAATAATTTACAGCCCATTCTGTTTCAGTTTCTGATGATCTTTGATATAATGTGTGACGGATCAGCAGCAGACAGA
>JAFPBK010000057.1 GCA_017424105.1 Kiritimatiellia bacterium
CCAACTCGCCCAATGAGCGAACTTGCAGAGGCATTTAAAGATAATGGTGTAGAACTGGTAATGCCAGGTGCAGAGGGTGTTTATTTACCATTGTTGGTTAAAGGTAAGCTAAAGCCTGGTACATATAAAATTCCTGGAAATGTCAGCTCACAATACATTTCCGGATTATTGCTGGCACTTCCTCTATTGTCCGGTCCTTCTGATATTGTGCTGACAACACCACTTGAGTCTGCCTCCTATGTTGAGCTTACACTTGATGTGATGCGTCACTTTGGTGTTGAGGTAGAGCGCACAGAGACAGGCTTCCATATTGCTGGCTCAAGCAGATACACTGCCACAGCTCCATTCATTACAGAGGCAGATTGCTCTCAAGCCGCATTCTGGCAGCTTGCAAATTATATTGGTAATGAGATAACAATTTCAAATCTTCCTCGTAACACAAATCAGGGCGATGGTGTCTTTGCTGCAATTCTTGAGCAAGCTTATAGAGGAGAGGGTGACCGCCATATTGATGCAAGGGATATTCCTGATATTGTTCCTGCACTTGCAGCTGCTGCTGTATTTAGAAATGGCGATACTTATTTGGAGAATATCGGACGCCTGCGCCTAAAGGAAAGCGACCGAATTGAGAGCACACTTGCTATGCTTCGTGCATTTAGTGTCGAGGTTGATTGCACTGATGACAGCATTATTGTCTATGGTTCAGGAATGAACACAACTCTTACACCATGTGGCAAGGTGGATGGTGCAAAGGATCATCGCATTGTGATGACTGCTGCAATTCTTGCTACGCGTGCTGCAAATGAAGTTGTGCTAACTGATGAATTTGCAATTAACAAATCTTATCCAAACTTCTTTGAAGATTATGTTGCCTTTGGAGGAATACTTCAATGAGTTCAATTTATGGCAAAAATGTAAAGGTATCACTATTTGGTGAGTCGCACGGCGATGGCATTGGTGTAGTGATTGATGGGCTTCCAGCAGGCATTGAGCTTGATATGGAGCAGATTGCAAAGCATATGCAACGCCGCGCACCAGGTAATGCTGCATGGGCTACTGCACGCAAGGAGCCTGATGTGCCACAAATCCTTTCTGGTGTATATCAAGGTCGTACTACAGGCACACCACTTGCCGCAATAATTCGTAATACAAATACTCGCTCAGGCGATTATTGTCAATTTACAGAAACCCCTCGCCCAGGTCATGCAGATATTACAGGAAGCATTCGTTATGATGGCTTTAATGATCCACGCGGAGGAGGACATTTTTCAGGACGCATCACAGCGCCACTGACATTTGCAGGTGCCGTATGCTTACAAGCACTTGCAGCACGAGGCATTCGCGTTCATGCTCGCATTTATGAGCTGGCTGGAGTAAAGGACGCATTTGTTGGCGATGCAATGTATCCTATCTCTGTTGCGGATAAACCATTCCATGTTGTAGATGATGTTCAGGGAGATGAAATGCAGCACAAAATTGCTGAGGCACATGCACACGGAGATTCCGTAGGTGGCATTGTCGAGTGCGTAGCTACAGGTGTGCCTGCAGGTGTTGGCTCTCCATTCTTTGATACAGTTGAGGGATGCCTTGCACAAATGATGTTTGCAATCCCAGCAGTAAAGGGCGTTGAGTTTGGAAAGGGCTTTGCTGTGGCAGAGTCATGTGGCTCAGAGAATAATGATTCTCCAATCTTTGTTGATGGCACACTTACTCGCAAGAGTAATAATGCAGGAGGTATTGATGGCGGCATTACAAATGGTATGCCAATAGTAATGCGTTGTGCATTCAAGCCTACTCCATCAATCTATTCAAAGCAGGATACTGTAAATCTTACAACAAAAGAAAATGTTGAGCTTGAAATACAAGGGCGACACGACCCTTGCATTGTCCCACGTGCAGTACCTGTTGTAGAGAGTGCAATGGCAATTGTTTTGCTAGATTTACTTGGATAATTATATGAAGATACTTTTAGTTAATGGACCAAATTTGAATATGCTAGGAAAGCGAGACCCTAAGCAGTATGGCAGCTTCACACTTGCTGATGTGGAGTCGCTATTTACTGCACGTGCCGCAGAGCTTGGCTTTGAGGCAGAATGCTTCCAATCAAATCATGAGGGTGAGATTGTTCAAAAGCTTCATGAGGCACGTGAGACAGCTGCCGGCATAGTAATCAATGCAGGTGCATTTACACATTATAGCTATGCAATACGTGATGCGATTGATGTTACAGGCCTTCCTGTAATGGAGGTGCATATTTCAAATATACATGAGCGCGAGAGCTTTCGTCATACATCTGTAATTCGTGCTGTATGTGTAGGACAAATTGCGGGCTTTGGCATTAACAGTTATATTATGGGACTGGATCAGCTGGTAAATGATTTTATTCTAAAAAAAACAACAGAAGCAAAGCCTGATGTTAGTTCTGAGCAGCAAGATTCTTTGCAGCAGTGCCGTCGCGACATCAATGAAATTGATTCTCAGCTAATTGATTTATTTGTAAAACGCCTACGCGTTTCTGAGCGCGTGGCACGTGCAAAAGGTGAGAGCGGTGGTGCAATTTATGATGCAGCACGAGAGAATGTTGTTATTTCAAATGCACGTGGCAAGGTCAGCACTCAGGATGGAGATGCAGTAGAATCCTTTATGCGTACAATTATGCGCGTCTCACGTGAGCGTCAGTACGATATGCTTTCATCGCAACGTCAAAATCAGAATGCTACAGCAATTCTTCCATCAGTAGCTGATGGATCATTGGAAAATGTTAAGTGTGTAGCTTATGGTGGCAAGGTCGGTTCTTATTCAGAAAAGGCAGCACGTACCTTCTTCCCAGAAGCAGAGCTAAAGCCTGCATGGTCATTTGCTGATGCTTGTAAGGCACTTACAGAGCGAGAGGTTGATGCAGTTGTGCTTCCACTTGCTAATACAACAGGTGGCCCTGTAGATACAGTCTATCAGTTATTGCAACAAAAGCTGTTTATTGCTCGCTTTGCAGATATTCCTGTTGAGCATTGCATTGCAGGATTGCCAGGAGCAAGTCTTTCAGAAATTAAAGTTGTAGTAAGTCATCCTCAAGCATTAAGCCAATGCTCAAACAAAATTCAAGCATCAGGTTGGAATCAAGTAAATGTGGAAAATACAGCCTATGCACCAAAATATATTTTGGAGAAGGGTGATGCAACAGTTGCAGCGATATGCTCACGCAGTGCAGCAGAAGAAGCAGGCCTTGTAATACTTGAGAGCAATGCTTGCAATACAACCTGCAACCAGACACGTTTTATTGTGGTTACACGCGAGTTGATAGTAACTCCTGATGCTTCTCGGTTAAGTATAATTATGCAGTTGCCACATAAGCAAGGTGCATTATCATCAACACTTGATGTGTTTACAGATATGCGACTGAATCTTGCAGGAATTTGTTCTCAACCAGTTCCTGACAAACCTTGGGAATATGCATTCTTTGTGGACATAGATGCAAAGGCATTAGATAGTGCAGCTATCGCTGCTCTATGTCAGCTGTCATACGAGCTGCCACGATTGCAAATCATGGGCTGGTATGGTGCCGCAAATCATTTAGCATAAGCTTCTGTTGCGTGGATTGCCCCACGTGCATGTGTAAGCGCGGTGGCTAGAAGTGTCGAAGGGAAGGTACAGGATTACGGGATTGCGCAGGATGGCAGGATTTCTAGGTGCTGCGTGCGTGTGGTGGCTTGCTTGGTGGCTAGGTGCTGTGCATGTGGTGTGCGTGATTCAATTATCTCGGAGCGGCCAGGCGTCGCCCTAGCTGATGCACCAAGATGATTTATCAGGATTTACGTGTATTTGCTATCGCGGTTTTTCTGGGGTGCAGTACGTCCTCGTGCTGCACATATAATATATTTCCACCGCATATATTGCTTCGCAATGCTTCATATGCCGCAGGCATGCTTCATGGTGCTATGCACCGCTTCATAGCGCTTGCGCTGCTTCATCTAAATTCTTAGGGATATTAGATGTTAGATAATCGTCCCAAACGGAGCGAAAGCGCGAAAATGTAACTGCCGTTTAGCCTAGGATAAGCTTGTCATAGCAAGCACGAATGTTTGCGTATGTGCTTTTGTCTCCACCTAACTCAAATAAGAAACGGCCGGCATAATCGTTCTCTTCAAGAATTGAAATGATTGCTTCCCAGTCGTTGATGCCTTTGCCAGGCAACCAATGACGCTCGTCAATCCCATCATAGTCTGATACATGAATAGTAATCAATTTAGGTGCTACAGCACGAAGAAATTCCAAGTTGTCTCCACGTAAGCAATGGTTCATGTCGTAGCATGCTTTTAATGCAGGAATTCTCTCTAAGAAATTTAACATTTCGTCTTTCTCGCGACACAAACAGGTGCGTGGCAAATTTTCCAAAGCCAGTTCAATTCCAAGAGAATTTGCATATGTGCAAAGTTTGCTCATAGTGTCAATTGCGCACTCTGTACATTCTGCACGCTCTTCGTCCTTATATGGCTCTGCACTAGGATGAATTACTGCAATCTTTATTCCTATTGATTTAGCTGCATCAAGCAATTGCTTTTGTAATGTGATAAATTCAGCTTTTTTAGCAGGACGTGTAGGGTCAATTTCTTGGAAAGGACCAAAAGGAAGATGCAGAGATGTAATTTTAATTCCGAAACGTTCTGTTCTTTCTAGTACTTCATTTGCATGGAATCTGAAATCTAAATATTGCTGAAGATCAGATGCCCAACCAATAGATAACTCTACCTGGTTAATTCCAGCATCTGCTAAAGCTTTTAGCTTCTCGTCGTCCAAAAGTTCAGTGATTTTAACAGATAAAGCGATTGGCCAAGATTTGCGATTTGTCATAAATTTTCCTTTTCTTTGTTAAATTGTTTATGTATGAAATTTTTGGTTAGTAAAATCAATTTAGTTCTATAAGCTTTCACCTAAAATAAAGTCAGCTTCAACATATTCTGTAGTTGTGCGCCATTCATCCATATTAGTTGGGGTAGAGGCTGTCATTCTCATAATAAGACTTACTGCTTTAGCTCCAATATCTATATTTTTGTGATCTATGGTTGCGATTCGCGGTGAAGTAAACCGAGAACCTAAATTATCAAATCCAACGATAGAGAAATCGTCAGGAATTTTATATCCATTTTTTGTTGCCACTCGGCAAAGACCACTTGCCAAAATATCGTTGTAGCAAAATATAACATCGTGCTGAGCAATCTTCTCTAAATTATTTTCACAGGCTTCACAGAGTTGATTCATTCCGTTGTCCATTAAAATTGTATCTGTGTTTTTCAAATTGAGCTCAAGTCTTGTGAGTTTGAGCCCTTGTGCTTGTGCAAATTGATTTAGGATAGTGTAGCGCTCTATAGAAAATAAAGTGTTTGATTGCTCCAACCACATTATATTTCGTTTCCCTTTTGCAACAATGTGTTTAATTGCTTCAAAGTATGCATGACGAAATGAGAGTTTTATATGTGGAGCAATATTTTGCGAGATAGGTTTGCCTAGAAAAACAACAGGAAATGAAGGAGGTGCCTTAAAATGAGGTACAAATTTGCCTGGAATAATAACTGAATCAATTCTTCCTTCTCGATAGTAGCGAATGATTCGATCAATTGCTTCCTGTGGATTGTTATCAATAGGAATAACAATCATATCTTTATTTCGTTTAGTTGCTTCGCTATTTGCTCCAATAAGGATATTCATCCAAAATTCTGTGGATTGAGTATGAGATTCTGAGAGAGGAAAAACAAAAGCGATAACATCTGATACACCATGCTTTGCAGTTCTGGAATGGATATCAGTTAAATATTCTAATTTACCCGCAGCTTGCAGAACCTTTCTTGTTGTTTCAGGCGAGATTCTATGGCGCTCTGCTTTGCCATTAAGAATTATACTTGCAGTAGAAATGCTTACTCCGGCTTTTTCTGCAACCTCTTTTAGTTTTGCCATAAATTATCCTTTATATGAGGATCTAGAAAATATATTTTGTTTAATTTGTTCTTTAATGATATTTATCCATTCTTCACGAGGAATGGATTTTTCAATAAGAAATTCATCCCAAGGAGGAGTGCGATTTATATAGCTTGTGCATTGTCCAAGTATGGATAGATAGTAGGCTCGAAATTCTGTTTTTGGCATGTCCTTATTGGCAAGTAAGAGTAAATCATGAAGAGTATTTACTACAGGGATGAAAAATTCATCATATAAGGTTTTACATAATTGTGATGGGGTAGTACGCTCGTGGGCTACAATTTGTCTTACCAAAGTGTAGCGTGGTTCATCTGAGAGAAAGAGGGTAAGTACAAATCCGAGCCATTTATCTATAGCTACTTTCCATGATTCTTCATCAACAACCTCTTGAGGGGTATCTTCAAATGAAGTATAAAGAGATTTGAAAGCTTCCTGGAAAACTTCAAAGTATAGATTTTCTTTAGAACGAAAATAGTAATTTACAGCGGCAACATTAACATTTGCCTCTTTAGAAATCATTCTGATTGTAGTGTTGTGAAAGCCGTGCTTAGCAAAAAGCTCATGCGCAGTATGTAGCAATAGCAAATAAGAATCGCTAATAGAATTATCATTTTGGTCTGACATTGTAAGCCTCATAATGTGAGTGGTTTGCTTTTTGCTAAAGTTTAGCAAAAAAAATGTGGCGTAGCAATGTAATAATGACTTCTTTATAATAAAAACAGCAGTTGAAGTAAGCGTGGTGGCTAGAAGTGCGAAGGGAAGGGACGCAGAGAGCGCAAAGGACGCTGGGGTGCGCTGAGCTCGTGTGATGGCTTGCGTGGTGGTTCTGGGTGATACGCCAGCGCTTGTTGTTGGAGGCTAGGGCGACGCCTAGCCGCTCCGAGATAACGCCAACTGCCAATCGCTGGCGTGTACGGCCCACAAGATAATTGAGTATGGGAGCATACGCAGAATTAGTGAATAGTGAATAGATAAGGTAAAATATTTTGAGAAGCACGCTTAACTGGGGTGTAGGACGTCCCCGTCCTACACGTTAACTGGGCTGTAAGACGTCCCCGTCTTACAGGTTAACTGGGCAGCATGGCGTCCTCGCCTTGCTGAAACTTTAAATAATTTCACCGATATATTGCTTCGCAATGCTTCATATGCCGAAAGCATGCTTCATATTGCTTTGCATCGCTTCATAGCACGCAGTGCTGCTTCATCTAAATTCAGACACGAATTTAGGCTCTTTGGTCGTGAGTAGATCTACCACACGAGTTGTTTCAATGTGTTTCGTGCGGTTCTGAACTATTTGATAATCATCATCATTGTTCTGTTGCGCATTACTCTAACCTCATACTCACGAGCATGAATCATTGTTGTATTGTATATCTTTAAATACTTTGCAGACAGAGCAATATCTTTAGGGATTGCAATATCATAGCAAAGAGGTTGATAATCAATCTGTGTCCAAGATAAATCTTCTACAATTGTCCAGTTTGCATTTTTCTGTGTATTTGCAGAATCTAAATACATAGTACGTGTATCTGAGGATAGTGATGTCATATCTTCAGGGAAATCAATGTCGTCTGAGGTTGCTGCAATTACAGATGTTCTGCCACGTAGCTTCTCCACTGACAATGAGCCTTTTCTTGGCCAATGACGAATTGCTACAGGATGATATCCATTTGCTTTAATCTCACTCAAATCAAAAACAAAGTGAGCGTTATGACCATTGTTTGCATCGCCATAAGAGCCAAGATTCCCATCGTATGTATTTTTTATATGTGATGTACTAATGCCATCAATGCTATTATTTGACACATAGACCGTAGGATAAACAGCCTCAGCACCTAATGCGAAACGATATGAACATGGAGCAGCTGTAGTAGTATCACCAGCAACAGCAAAAATGCGTGAGGTTAATGTGCCTTCGCCCAGGTTTGGTACTTTAACAGAGAAGCTGCTGCCAGAAGCAACACCTTCAGCTAACTTTACAATTGTTGCTCCGTTTGCTTCCCAAGCATCAAGATCTGCACCAAATTCATCCTTGTGAATAGCAACATATACATCTGCAGAACCAGTAGGAGAGTATGTCAGTTTTCCTGAGAATGTTACGCCGTTAGGATCATCAGCTGCACCTAATGACTCAGCAGCACTATATACTGTAGGACGATTTGCTGTAACTGCTAAATCTGGTGACCATAGTGAAAATTCGCTAGCATTAATAGTCTTGTAGTCTGCATTAGGGCTGGATTCAAGACGGAAATAACGATATCTTGTTGAGTATGGATAGCTGGAATCATCAAATGTCCCTAGCTCCTCCGCTGTGCTCATTGTTGGAGTTTTTGAAATTTCTAATTTATATGCAGCAGAAGCACCTGTATTTGAATCACGAGTTACACGTAGAATCCAGTAAGCAGAAACAGGATGTTCGTGTCCTTCCCAAAATAAATCCCAATTTTCTAAATCATTAGAACCATAAATTCTGAATGAACCCATGCGTCTTGTGTTTACTTCATCGGTGTCTGGTGAGCCTCCACCTTTGTTACTGCCGCCTTGAATTATAACGGATGTTACCAGCTTTGGTGAACCTGCATCCAGGATAGGGAATAGTCTTTCTCTGTCAATCTTGCCAACATATGAATCAGTTGAAAGGAAACGTCCATCAATCAGCACAATGGCATCTGTAATGTTGTCGTGACAATACGAAATTGGACCCGCAAAAACAACAGGAAGTTGATTACCGACGTATTCCTCTGCCGCAAAGCCTAAAAATGGAATACAAGAAACTAAACAAGTGCTAAGTATTTTTTTCATAGTTTTATCTCTTAGTTATAATATTATTTTTTGATAGTAATTGATTCGCCCCAGGCAAGAGCCCAAATTTGAGGCCAAGCAAATTTTTTATTGTTAAGTCTGTCATCTCGTTCATACATTTCTCTGTATGATTCACGATGACCGACGCTGTGGCCTTGCTCATTTTCATGGGCAGGGATTAGTACAGCTTTGTTTTTGTCAAAACCAGGTGCCTTGCTGCAGGAAGCAACAAAGCTTTGAA
>JAFPBK010000058.1 GCA_017424105.1 Kiritimatiellia bacterium
AAAAATTAAAATTTACTACTCAAAACGCAGAAAAAACAGCTGTGTTAAAGTTTTTTTTGCCTAAAATTAAAATTTACCTCTTTTTTTGCTTGACGGAATACATACTTGTGTTTCGTGTGTTTCGTGGTTAAATAAAAAAAAGTGTGATGGATTAGGGAACCACGAAAAGGCGTACACGGATGGGTTTGTGTGAGATGCTTTCAAGAACACGGATATGCACCAATTGGCACGAATGCTTATGTGATGGGTATTTTGAACCACGAAAAGCACTAAAAACACGAAAGGGGTGGGAATATTTGCTATTAAATCTGATGATAAAATTAGTGAATATTTTCGTGTGTTTCGTGTGTTTCGTGGTTAAATAAAAAAGTGTGATGGATATTGGAAGCACGAAAAAGGTTTATGGTGTGGGTATATGGGAAGGACACGAATGAGGGGGATGGGAGAAAATGGTTGTGGGATGAATTCTTAGTTTCATATTAAAGTGTAAGGTTTTAGATTGTTTGATAATATGTGGTTTTGGTTTATTTATTGCTTTTATAAGGGATATTTGTTATATTTCCCTCGTCTTTTGTAATTTAACCACTTAGAAATACACTTACATAACTATGAAAAAATACTTATATTTTCGAATTCCATTATTTGTGCGAATTTTAACCTCTTTCGTTTTAGGTATCGGATTTGGTTATCTTCTTTACATCAATTCTGATGCTAAATGGGTTGAGAATACTGTTAACATCATTGCTCCATTTGGAAATGTGCTTGTCGCAATGCTAAAAATGATTGTTATCCCAATTATTTTCTTCTCTTTAATTGAGGGAGCATCAAATTTGCCTGTTAAGAAATTTGGTCGTCTTGGTGGCGGTGTGTTATTGTGGTATTTCTCAACCTCTGTATTTGCAGCTATCTTTGGTTGTATTCTTGCGAAAATAGTAAATCCTTCTTTGGATACATCTCTTGTAACTAAAACATTTGGTTCACAATTGTCTCAAATTAGCCAAATGAGAGCAGGAGGAAGTGGCAGCGCTTCTTTTGGTGATTTCTTTGTTTCTTTATTTGCAAACCCATTTGAAGCTTTGTCAAATAGCTTATTCTTGCCAATTATCATTTTTGCAATTCTATTTGGTATTGCATGTCGCGTAGTTGCAGATACAGATTCAAAACACTCACAAGCAATAGATACATTGCTAATAGTTGTTAAAGCAATTCTTAATGCTTGCTTCAAAATTATTGAGTGGATTCTTGAGTATTTCCCAATCGGTATATTTGCATTAACAACAGTTAATTTTGCAAAGTATGGAACAGATTTATTCGGACCTTATATCAAGATTATCGCTGGTGTCGGTGTCGGTGTAATTCTTATGCTTGTATTCATATATCCTTTGCTTATATATATTTGCACACGTGTTAATCCATATAAGATTTTATGGAAGATTCGCCAGCCTGTGCTTACAGCATTTATTACTCGCTCCAGCTCAGCAACTTTGCCTGTGTCATTCCAGACAGCTACAAAGGAATTTAAAATCAAGAATGAGCTTTCAAGCTTTTCTTTGCCTTTAGGTGCAACGATTAACATGGATGGTGTTTGCATCCATCTTCCAATTTTTGCAATCCTTGCAGCTAATATCTTTGGTATGCCAATGACACCATTAGCATTGTTTGGATTGGTTGTTTCTATCGTATTTGCATCTGTTGGTGCTGGTGGTATTCCTGGTGGTTCAGTATTCCTATTGTTTATGGTTTTAGGCAATATGGGACTGGATGAAGCACAAACAATGCTTATTGCTGCATTAGCTTTGGGAATCAACCCAATTTTGGATATGTTTGAAACAGCATGTAATGTAGCTGGTGATAATGTATGTACATATATTGTTGCTAAGCGCAATAATATGTTTGAAGAGTAACGAATTCTCTTCGGCGAAATGTTTTAATGTATATTGTTTTTGAATAGCTACTTGTAAATTAACAATATGCATACACCTATGGTAAGTAGCGTTAACCATAGGTGTTAATAAATTGCAAAAAAAGAATTAGGCTTTTTTATGAAGAAAAATAATCAGCTTATTGGTGTATTATTTCTATTATTAGCAGCATTAGTTTGGGGCTTTGCTTTTGTGGCGCAAAGTAAGGGAATGGATAGCCTTACTCCGGCACAATTTTGTGCATTACGCTTTGTGCTAGGATCTGTGATATTGCTTCCTGTTGTGGCATTGTCTGATTTTGTGTCAAATGGGAATTGCAGAGGCTATTGGCCAAAATGGAAGGGCAAAAAGCTTTGGCTTTATGGCTTAGCATGTGGTGCTTGCCTTGGCGTTGCTAGCATGCTTCAGCAATGGGGTATGATTGATGCAGAGGCAGGTAAGGCTGGCTTTTTAACAGTTTTATACATTATCGGTGTTCCAATTTTTGGTGTGTTTGTTGGGCGTAAATCTACAATATTATTGTGGATTGCTGTTGCATTTGCTGTAGTTGGCTCATATTTTCTATGTAATCCAGATGTTGATATTTCAAAAATATTCAGCTCTGCATCATCAAAAGCAGCTATTGAAAGTGTAGAAGGAACCAGCGGTAGCAAAGGTTGGCAGTTCTGCGATACGCTTTTGATTTTATGTGCAGTTGCATTTACTTTTCATATCTTGGTTATAGACAAGTGTGTGCAGTTTGTAGATGCTATGCGAGTAGCTACAGTGCAATCATTAGTAGCAGGTGTTATTGCCTTGATTTTTTCAATTGTTTTGCGTGAGAGTTGGTCATTAGAACATGTTTTAGGGGCAGCATATTCAATATTGTATTGTGCAGCATGTTCCACAGGTATTGGTTATAGTTGCCAATTTTTAGGGCAGAGGAGTGTGCATCCTGTTGCTGCATCTTTGATAATGAGCTTGGAATCTGTATTTGCGGCTATCGGAGGCTATATGCTTCTAGGTGAGCGAATGGAAACAATGGAGCTTTGGGGCTGTGCAATTATATTTGTTGCTGTGATTTTAGCGCAGATTCCGACAAAAAGTAAAAGTTAAGAAATGTTTTGAGTTTGCATTTGTCAAACGATATATGATAAAATTTTAATCAATTAAGAGGAAACTCTTGTAAAATATTTAAGTAAAAGAGGAAATTAAAAATGGATAAATTTATTAAAGAAACCATAGAGACACCAGTAGTTGCTGAGTACGATGTTATTGTTGTTGGTGGTGGCCCTGCTGGTTTTTCAGCAGCTGTTTGTGCAGCACGCGAGGGTGCAAAGACTTGTATTATTGAGCAGTGTGGCGGTGTTGGTGGTGTTGCTACATCAGGTTTAATGAGCCACTGGACAGGTCATACAAAGGGTGGTTTCTATGAAGAGATTTTGGATCGTTCTTGCGATTCTGCAGAGCAGCGCTATGTAATCCATCCAGATAAGCTTCATGGCGTAATGCTTGAGATGCTTCTTGAGGCAGGTGTAGAAATTCGTTTGTACACATTTGCTGTTGCTCCAGTAATGGAAGGAACAAAAATTAAGGGCGTAATTATTGAGAGCAAGACCGGTCGTGAAGCATTGATGGGTAAGGTTATCATTGATGCCAGCGGTGATGGTGATATTGCTGCACGTGCTGGTGCCGAGTATCAGCTAGGCCGTGAGGGTGATGCAATCATGCAACCAATGACACTAATGTTTAAGGTTGGCGGAGTTGATTTTGACAGAGCAATATTCCCTGGTTCATTTGAATCACTTGTAGATGTTCCTGCCGGTGAGATTCAGGCATTGGCAAGAGCAAATCTTCCTTCTCCTGCAGGTCATGTTCTTCTATATAAGTCAACACTTCCAGGCGTTGTTACTTGTAACATGACAAATGTAATCAATGTTGATGGAACAAAGTCAATGGATTTGACAAAGGCTCAGATTGTTTGCCGTCAGCAGATTCCTTTGATTGTTGATTTCTTAAGAAAGTATGCTCCTGGTTATGAGAATTGCTATTTGCTTTCAGCAGCTGCTCAGATTGGTGTACGTGAGACACGTCATTTCAAGGGTCTTTATACACTTAATGAGAATGATATTCTTGAGGCAAAGGTATTCCCAGATTGGGTAGTTACACGTGCTCACTTTAATTTTGATATTCATAATACAAAGGGTGCAGGTCTTGATGATAATGGCTGCCAGCACAAGTTTACTCAGAAGAAGGGTTATACAATTCCTTATGGATGCTTTGTTCCTGAGAAGATTGATGGCTTGCTATTCGCTGGTAGAATTATTTCTGGTACACACAAGGCACACTCAAATTATCGCGTAATGCCAATTTGTGCAAACATGGGTCAATCCGTAGCTATTGCAGCATCAATTGCTGTTAAGCGTGGAATTGAGGTTCGTGATGTGCCTGTAGCTGATATTCAAGCTCGTCTTCTTGAGCTTGGTGTAGAGGTTTAATTCTCATATTAAATCTTCTGAATAAAAATATTTATGGCAATGGTATTGCGTATGCGAAACCATTGCCATTTGTTTTTTATCTATTGCCATTATTGGAATAACAATAAGAATATAATAAAAGGCTGAGTAGCAATGCCACTCAGCCTTTATGCTTATTGTAATTTGTTTATTGATTAACAATATTAGTATGCTGATTCAGGATAGTAGTTTGCTTCTGCATTTGATGCATCAACTACCTCAGCTGGAATAACAACCTTCTTCTCAGCAGGAGCATTGCCTTCAAGTAGCTTAATAGCTTCTTCTGCTGCATGGTAAATCATTTTTGGAGGATATGTAACAGTTTGTGTTACAAGAGGATCCTTGTCAATAATGCGCTTAATGATTAGCTTGCTTCCGCCGCCACCAAGCATTGTCTTGATATCCTTGCGTCCAGATTCCTCATATGCCTTTAATGCACCTAGAAGAACATCGTCATCACCTGTCCATACAGCATCAATCTGTGGATGCATTAGAAGGTAGTTCTCCATTAGCTTCAGACCTTTTTCTGTATTCCACTCAGCAATACCTTCCTCGATAATTTCAATTTCAGGATATTGTGTCATTACAGCTTTAAATGCCTCAACGCGATCTGTGTTTACTTGGCAAAGAACACCCTGCATAATAGCAACCTTACCCTTGCCATCAATAGCCTTTGCAATCTGCTCACCGGAAACGCGACCAAAGCCAGGATTGTCACCTACAACAGCCAAATCTTCAATAGGCATTGCAAGGTTACGATCAACAACAATCAGTTTGATTCCTTTGTTCTTAGCAATTTGGCATACAGGAGTTAGTGGAGCAGGCTCATGAGGAAGAATTACAAGTGCCTTGATGTCCTGAACCATTAGATTCTCAATGCTGGAAAATTGGTCAGCAGCATTAGCTGTTGCAGAAACGATAATGTTATAATTTGGATATTTTGCTTCTAACTCAGCCTTAGCTTTGTTAGCCCAAAATACAACACCACCAGTCCAACCATGATCAGCACTTGGAATGCTAATTGCGATTGTTGGTTTTTTAGGACCGCTGGAACAACCAAGAGCAACAACAGCACTGGCTATTGCTACAAATGCGAATTTAACGATGTTTTTTATTTTCATTATTTTGCCTTTTGTTTTCTTTGTGTTAAAACAGAAATTAGAATTACTAAACCTTTGACTGTGCCTTGAAGTGCAGGAGAAATATGCCATAAATCCAAAATTGTAGAAACAATTCCAAGAATTAGAATGCCTGCGATAGTGCCACGAATACTTCCTTTGCCACCAGCCATAGAAGCACCACCAATCACAACTGCTGCGATTGCATCCAACTCATAGAATTGTCCTGCATTAGATGATGGAATAGATCCCATACGTCCGCAGAATAAAATAGCAGCAATTCCTACGCAAACACCTATGATGGCGTAGCTTCCAAAGCGCATGAGAGATGTGTTGATGCCAGAGAATTGGGATACACGTTCACTTGCACCAGTTGCTAATGTATATTTACCGTAGCGTGTAAAGCAAAGAATAATTTCAAGTATGATTGCTAAAATAAGCATTACCCAAACTGGTGTAGCTATAGATAAAAATGAAGAGCTGCCAATATTTAGAAAGCATGTTCCTATTTCAGCATTGTTCATACAGCTGACGGTTCCAGAGTCAGCAAAGTATAGGGCTAAAGAACGATAAATGGAGTATGTACCAAGCGTTGCAATAAATGGAGGAAGCTTTCCAAGGTTGACAAGCAATCCGTTGATTGCTCCACCAAGTATACCAATACCACAACCAGCCAGGCAACCAATTAAAGTCGCTAGTTCAGGGGAGATACCCATATCAAATACTGCAAGTGTGGTGTTAATTGTGATTACACCGCAAAGTGCAAATAGAGAACCAACAGCCAGATCAATGCCACCAGCAATGATTATATATGTCATGCCAAGAGCAATAATGCCACTATATGAGCATTGACGCAAAATATTTGTTAAATTTGTTGCAGTACGAAAATGTTCATTTGAAATGCAGCAAATAACAAAAAGTATTGCAAGAGCGATATATGCACTGGCACAATTTTTAAAGAATGATTTTATTTTTAACATAGTCTAAATTTACCTAAACAAAATGAATGCATATATTTTCTCATAATAAATCAAAACTTACAAGTTTAAATTCATCTAAATTAGATAGTTTGATGTAAATGTAAGTGTGTCAGGCTAGAAGTGCGAAGGAAGGGACGCAGAGAGCGCAAAGGCCGCGGAGGTGCGCTGGGCTCGTGTGATGGCTTGTGTGGTGAGTTGGAGTATATGCTAGCGCTTGTTGTTGGTTTAATCATTGCAAGTCTATCGACGCAATTAACCAACTGCCAATCGCTAGCATGTACGACCACAAGATAATTGAGAATAGGAGCGTACGTAAGCGTGGTGCAGAATTAGTGAATAGATAATAGTGAATAACGAATAGATGAGGTAAAAAAAGTGAGGAGCATGCATAGCTGGGGTGTAGGACGTCCTCGTCCTACACGGTAACTGGGCTGTAAGACGTCCCCGTCTTACAGAATAACTGGGCAGCATGGCGTCCCCGCCTTGCTGAAATTTAAAATAATAAATCCTACCGCATATATTGCTTTGCAATGCTTCATGGTGCTTGCATCGTTTCAAATTTGGGCAAAATGTGCTCTTGCTCATATCTTGTTTATGTGTTACAATATTACATATTGTATTTTGTGTATGGAATATTATCATGTTTAATTTTAAAAGTTTGTGGCAGAGTCTGGCCATTTTAGTAATTATTCTTTGTTATTCAACTGCATTTTCTCAATCTGAGACAAATGCTGTTCTTGGCGTAGAGCAACCTATTGATAATCAGATGGTATCCAATGCTGTTATTGAGGTTGCAAATGTCGCTGATACCAATACCGTGGAGAATGTTACAACAGAAGCAGAAAAGAGTAGTTTTCAAAAAATAGATGTTTCTGACGAGACAAAATTAGCAGTAGCTGCTTTAATTGATGGTGTTTATCCAAATGCTAATAAATTAGCTCGTGTGCAATTACAAAAGTGTGATGATTTTTCCACGATTGATGCAGAGATTCTTTTCCATGTGGTAATGTACTCAAATGTTGAAAATATTTTAGGAGCACAAGAAACTCTTAAATTATTGGAATCAACAGATGCCTTTGGTAAACTATGGGGAGATAAAAATCACGCAACAGTGCCAGAGAGTTTAAATAATGCCGCTTTATTTTGGAAGGCATGTTGTTTAGCAGATTTGAATAAGAAGGAAGATGCCATCACCATATTACGTGGGCTGATTACAGAAAATAAATTTAATTACGATTTCTTGAAAGTAGAGGTATATCGTAGATTATGCTATGAGTTAGTGCTTACTGGTAAGCTAGAAGAGGCGGCAGTTTATTATTCAACAAAATCTTTACCTCCTGCAACAGATCTGCTTTGCGGTGAAGCAGTTGTTCTTTTCCGTTTAGCTCATGCAAAAGTATTATTTCAGCTTTCAAAAGCAAATGATGCAGAGCTTCTTTTGAAGAATTTGATAAGTGAGCTTGATTCTAATCCAAATGATAATTTAAAAAGAATTGCACTATTGATAAATATGGAGCTTCTAATTGTTGAAGAGAGACATTTCTCAGCAGTTGAACTTTTTGAAACCCATTTAAATAAACAAGATATAGATAGTGTTTCGCCAAGAGTCAGAGCATTGCTTTTATGTAAATATGCTGAGGCAATGGCACTAGGTGTTGACAGCTTAGACAATTCAGCAGTCACAAAACAAAATGTAGCATTCAACAATATTGATGAAGCGATTAAAACTGCTTCAGAAGCAGTTGAGTCTGTTTATTCGTCTGAAGAAAGAATGATTTGCTTAGAAACTCTTATACTGGTTCTTGCAACCACAGAGAATTTTGACGAGGTTAAGAGTCGTATAATGAAGTTGCTTGAGTATGCACCAAATTCATCATTTGTCGCAAGAATTTTACGTAATGTAGCACATTGCTATCAAGAAAATGAAAATTATGAGCATGCTTATTGGGCTCATCAGTTATATTTGCATTCATTTACAGAGAGTATTTATGAATATAATGTGATGATTGATGCTGGTGATTGCTTAGTTCATCTTGGCAGACTGGATGAAGCCGCACTGCAATTTAAGCGAGCAAGTGAATTTACAACAGATGTAGGCCGTAAAAATCTTGCCAATTATAAGGCAGGAGAAGCATATTATAAATCTGAGCATTATTTGCAGGCTGCTGAATGTTTTGCGACTCTAGAATTAAGTGTTGATGCTCAAGAAGATTTACTAATTTCCGGACAGCTTTATCATGCAAAAGCTACTGAGAAATTTGATTTACAAACAGCAAAACTTCTTTATAAGCAACTTTCAAAAAGTGATGTGCTTGAATTAAAAGAGCAAGCACTTATTGCAATAGCTGCATTGTGCGTAAATGATGGAAATCTTACACAGGCATTAGATTATTATGTTAATTTAACTGGACTTTCTGTTGAAAAACCACGCGATAGTTATGCTTTGGCATTGCTTGGTCGAGGAATGGTTGAACTGAAAATCGGAAGTTATAATGAAGCATTAAAGAGTTTTGAACAAGCACAAGCTGTTGAAAATGGTGGCGAATATTCTATTCGAGCAGCTTTCTTTAAGACAGAGGCTCTTTACATGCTTGGTCAAGATCAAATGGCATATTCAAATACTGTGTCATTTTTAGAGAAATTCCCTGATTCTCCACTTGTTATGGATGCTGATTTTTGGTTGGCAAAATATGATTTTAACACACATAATTATCAGCAAGCAGAACAACGTTTTCTTGATTTTGATAAAAAATGGGATAAATCAGTACATGCACCGATTGCTCACTTATTAGCAATTTATGCAATGATGAAGCAAGAAAAGTATGGTGAGGTTGTTACTCATACTGCAAGTTGGGCCAATTCTCATGGAGATGAGGCATTGCTCGGAGAGGTCCAATATTTGAGTGGTGAAGCAAGAAGTAAGCTCTTGCAATTTGATTTGGCCGCTCATAGCTATGGCCAAGCAGCAAAAAATGCACAATCAGACGGGTTGAAGCAGCGTGCAATGATGCGCCAGGCTGATTGTTTATACACGCTAGGTGCAGATAATATGGCTCGATATGATGAAGCGATTCAAATATACAAAGAGTTGATGCTTATGCCAAATCAGCATCGTGGTGTTTTGATTCAGCTTGCATATAAGCTAGCGAAGTGTTATGAAAAACAAAATCTTTTTGATTTGGCAATTGAGTGTTATTACAATAACATTATTCTTCAAGTAGAAGCAAACGCACGTGAAGCTGATAATACAAAATTGGAAAATTATCTTCAAGCTATAGGTAGTGCTGTTTGGTATGCTCGTGCTATTGTTGATGCTGCAGCAATTTATGAGAAACAGGGTACTCCGGAGGCTTTAAATAATGCAGAGGCTTTGCTAGGGCGTTTAGTTGAAACCTCATTGCCATGTGCTGATGAGGCTAAGATGTCGCTTGAACGAATCCATTCAATAAATGCAAAGCAGTTGATTTTAAAATAAGTGTTTTAATTCTTAAAGAAGGTGAAATATGTTAAGTTTTAGATTTTTTATGGAAAATGGCGGTCCAATTCTTTGGATTATATTGGTCATGGGAATTATTGGAATTGGTGTCTTTTTTGAACGCTCATTGCAATTGCATCGTTCACGAATAGATGTTACAGACTTTTTGCAAGGTATTTTTAATTCAATAAGCAGAGGAAATATTGCAGAAGCAAAGCTTTTGTGTGATGATACAATTGGTCCAGTTGCACGCCTTACATCAATAGCAATTTCTCATAGACAGTCAAAGCGAGAGGTTTTTGAAAATGATTTGAATGAGATTGCTTCTGCAGAAATCTCCCGTATGGAACGCAGACTTTCTATTGTGTCTTTGATTGCTCACATTACACCAATGCTAGGTATATTGGGTACAATATTAGGAATTTTAAAGTCTTTGGTGGCAATGCAAGCAGAAGCCCCAATGGTTCAAACAACTGATATTACACCAGGTCTTATTTATGGATGTATTACAACAGTTGCAGGCTTAGTCGTAGCTATTCCATGCTACATTGGCTTTCATATATTGGTAATCAAGATTGATCGTTTAATTTTGGATATGCGTCATGCTTGCACAGAGCTATTAAGCTTTTATGATAAATATCTTGTAAATATGGATGAGCCAAAGCAATCTGATGCTGTAACAGAAGAACAACCAAAGGCAGGAGTAGAAGCATAATGAATCCACCTAAGGATACACGTTTTAATTGGTCACAATCTTTTGGGCGTGATCGATTTTATACGCAATATAAGCCAAAGGTAAAGATTTATTCATTTTTCTTTCTTATATTGCCATGGTTCAATCTGTTTTTATTAGCCTTTGCTTATGTTTATTTTTCACATGCACTATGTGTTGTTCCTGGTGAAAAGGTTCAACTGCCAATAGCGAAGGATATAGATTCTGGTTTAAATTCTGGTTTTATTATTACTGCACGCCCAATATATTCTCGTGATGCAGATGTAGAGCAGAAGGAACCAATTGCAGAGGAGAGTGAGGAAGTTAAGGCGATGATTGGTAAAGCATTGCCTGAGATAATCGTTTTCTTCCAAAATGAGCGTTTTAATTTATCTTTGCCACACAGATATGCCAGCTTTGAAGCAAAACTTCGCGAAGAAAGTAAAGCATATAGCCAAAAGAATGCACTGATTTATGCAGATAGAAATATCGTACTAGGTGATTCTATGAAGCTAATGGATATCCTTCGAAATGCAGGATTAGAGGAAATTTGTATTGTCGAGGATGTAAGATAATATGCCTAAAAATAAGAGTGCAAAATATAGGCGTAAGTTTTATTCGCTTTATTTAGATACTATTGCTTTGCTAGTGCTTTCTCTTTTGCTAGTAATGATAGTATGGCTTTCTATGCGCTCTATGCCTGTATTGGAAGCAATACAAGCGCAAAAATCTAATTCATCATCATCTAAAGAAGAAAGTGCTGCTCATACTCCAAAGTTTGTAGTGAAATATGTTCAATCTCAATCGTTAACTTCAGCAAATTCCCCAGAATTGATAGCTTTTGGTGATAATGCAAAGGATGCGACGGAATTAAATGATATTCGCATATTAGGAGAATATGGAATAGATAGCGATTTAGTACCTCCACGACTACCTATAAAAGAACCAAAATTTGATAATTCTCAAGATTTTTCTGCAGATTCTTTATTGTCTTTACAGAAACCAAAAATTACCGTAAGAGCTGCCTTAAATACACAGTCAACCGAAAATTTGAATGTGTCAACAAATGTGACAATAACCTCAGCAAATGTATACTGGACATTGCCTAAAGCAATTGAGGATGTCGGCATGCCAAATATAGAGCAATTGATGCGTAAGTATGGTTGGTTGTTTGGAAGTTTGGATGTGGTTTTAGTTGTAGGTGATGAGGGATACGTTTCTAACGTTATTATTTGCTCTGATGATGTTGTTGATGCAAAGCTTCTTCGTGAATTTAAGGGTAAGCTATTATCTCTTCATTTAGGTAAGCAAAATGCAAATACTTCCATACCGATTGGTGTGTCTTGGAATTTACCATAAGTTTAATTAGGTGGTTATGAAAAGTAAAAAAGTAATTGCAATTATACTAAATTGGAATGGCTTAGACTTTACCAAGAAATGTTGTGAATCGTTAGCAAAGTTAAATAATGCATCAGATTTACGCATAATAGTTGTTGATAATGGATCTACTGCTCATAGTTTTGATGAGCTTGTGGCAGGGTGTCCTAATGCAGAAATAATTGAGTCCGGTTCAAATTTAGGCTTTGCAGGAGGAAATGGTTTTGGATTTGATTATATCCAAAATAAAGGTTATGACTATGATGCAATTTGGTTGTTAAATAATGATACAGAATGTGAGCCTTATGCATTAGAGTCTTTGCTTGATGCACTATATTCTAATCAACAATGTGGTGTGGCAGGGTGTGATATGATTCAGAGCGCAGGAGCAATGGCAGGTAAAGTTGTTTCCGGTGGTCAAATGATGAGCTTCCCTTTGTATACTCCATTTTTGCCAAAACCTGGTGGGAAATACGATTACTTATGTGGTGCGAGTTTGTTGATCCGTCGCGAAGTAATTGAGCAAGTAGGTTTGCTTGATAAAGATTTCTTTTTCTTTTTTGAGGATGCTGAATTTTCGCATCGTGTGAAGAAAGCTGGCTGGCAGCTTTCTATTGCAAAGGGTACACCGATACGTCATTATGGTTCTGCAGCAATCGGTTCTCAAGCTTATAATAAGGTATATAATTATAGGCGTGGACAAATGCTATACATAAAAAAGTGTGCTTTTGGAACCGTTTTTTATCGTGTGCTTTTCTTAGTGCTTGGCATCTTTTTATATGCGATGAAAGGGCAGAGGGAAGCATTTCGTGCAAATACTCGTGCTTGCACAGAAAGATTTAAATAATTTTATTTTGAATAGTTTTAAAGGAGTAAAATAATGAAGCATTTATCAAAATTTATTGTATTTTTAATGGTTGTATGTTTTGGAATGAGTGCATATGCCGATAGCTATCGTGTGCTTATGTTGGGTGATACTCATTTTGATACAGATAAAGAAGTTTATCATAGTGCTTGCTATGCTAATGGTAGAAAACCATCTAAAACACTACAAGAAGAGTTTGCCAGAAATGCTTCCATGTGGAAAGAGCGTTGCCCAAAATTAGTAGCTTCTGCATATAGTAAGAAAACACCAAATACATCATTTGTATTGCAGTTGGGTGATTTAATTCAGGGCGATTGTGATGATCCTGCTGTTCATACAAAAATGCTAGGTGATACAATTGATTATTTCAAAAAAGCAATGCCAAGTTTACCATTTTTAACAGTGGTTGGTAATCACGATATTCGTGGTAAGGATGCCAGCCCAGCATATTCAAACTTTATGCCAGCTCGCATGACTCAAGAATTGAATCTTCCGCAAATTAATGCAGGGGTAGATATTAAAAAGACAACCTTTGCGTTTCGCCACAAAGAGGATTTGTATGTGTTCGTTAATTTTTGTTATCCTAACGATAAAATTATTAAAGAAGCATTTGCTCAGCATGCAGATGCACGCTATAAATTTGTAATAACTCATGGTGCTGTGCTGCCATGGGATGCTTGGGGCGTAACCTATGGTCTATATGGTGGCAAGGTTAATAAGCGTCGCGACGAAATGCGTAAGATTTTTGCAGAAAATAATGTTATTGTGTTAACAGGTCATGTTCATGCAGTGGGTTATTGCAAGTATGTTGATGAATTTGGTTCAATAACTCAATTTATGCTAAATAGTGTTTGGAAGGAAGATTCTCCTAGAGAGTTAAATGTTATTGCTACTAAACCAGAAGATATTGGTTCAAATGTAAAGAATATTTATGGCAAGAAGGTAAACGAATTGAATACATATCTTTCAGTGCTTGATAGTTTCAAGACCGGTGTTACCGAGTATTTCTTTGCTAAAGGTGCTACTGGTTACGCAACAATGGATGTGTCTGACGATGCGGTAGAAGTCACTTTTTATTCTTGTGATTCTCGCGAACCAGCAAAAACATTTAAGCTAAGATAAGTTTGGTTATCGTACATTTTGCTTGATGGAATACATACTTGTGTTCCGTGATTCCATTAAACACCATACAACCTATTCGTGCAAATCTGTGTTGTTGAAAAAGAGCTCGTTCAAATACTCAAAATTGTGTCATTGAAATACCTATCCAATATTCGTATGCCACGCGAACTCTGTTTCTAGAGATATTGCCATTATATCAGATTGAGATTCTGAAATCCTGTACCTTTTTCTCACTTTTTGTCGTTACGCTAACTTCAACTGCAAAATTTAGGTTTATTGTTGACTTTTAGCAAAATTTATTTGATAATTTTGTTAGTTGAGAACATTTAAATAAGCTTAATATATTCGTGTAAGGTAATTATGGAGGTTTCTATGGATAAAAATTATATTTTTACTATAGGTCGTCAATTTGGAAGTGGAGGAATTGCAGTTGGAAAAACATTATCTGCAAAGCTTGGAATTCCTTTTTATGATTCAGAGATTTTAACTCGTGTTGCACAGGAGTCAGGCTTATGTGAAGATATTTTAAAGACACATGATGAAAAACCAGCAGAGAGTGTTTTTTATTCTTCTTGGATTACACCTTTCCACTCTACAGAACTACCACTTGGCTTGAAGGTGTTTTTGGCACAATTTAATGTGATAAAGAATATTGCTTCGGAAGGCCCTTGCGTAATTGTTGGACGTTGTGCAGACTATGTTCTAAAGGATTTTGATAATGTTGTGCGAACATTTATTTATGCATCTACAGAAACAAGACTGAAGAATATTATGGAGAGGCAGAATGTTACAGAAAAGCAAGCTCGTAATATGATGCATAAAGCAGATAAAACACGAACAGCATATTATAACTATTTTACAGAAAAAGAGTGGGGTAAACCTGAATCCTATGATTTAATGTTGGATACTACACTAATTTCACCAGAGAGTGCTGCAGATGTAATTATTGCATATTCTTTGGCTAGAAATAGCAAATAGGCAGAATAAAGGGCAATTTTGAGTGTTTTTATCTTGATAAGCCTATATAAATAATGATAAAATTTTCACAAATAAAGTTAAATAACTTGTCATTTCGTCAATTTAATAACTATTAGAAAGGAATAATAATGAAAAAGTATAAGGTAGGTATTATTGGTTGCGGTGGTATTGCTAATTGGTGCCATTCTCCATTCTATAAGGACGATCCACGTGTTGAGGTTGTAGCAGTTTGCGATATCATTCTAGAGCGCGCAGAAAAGTTTGCTGCAGATCATTTCCCTGGTGCAGAGCCAATCAAGGAATACAAGAAGCTACTAGCTCGTAAGGATATTGACTATGTTGATATCTGCACACCAAACTATCTACATAGCGAGATTGCAATTGCTGCATTCAAGGCAGGTAAGCACGTATTCTGCGAGAAGCCAGATGCTGTTTCTCCAGACAAGGCAATCGCAATGAAGGAAGCTGCTGACAAGGCAGGCAAGCGCCTAATGATTATGCGTAACAACCGCTTCACAGATCCTTCAGCTTATGCTAAGAAGTTTATTGAGGCTGGCAACATGGGTGATATTTATGCTGGTCGTTGCGCTTGGCAGCGTCGCCGTGGTATCCCAGGTGCTGGTGGTTGGTTTACAACAAAGAAGCAGTCTGGCGGTGGACCACTAATCGACCTAGGCGTACACATGATTGACCTTGCAATCTGGCTAATGGGTAACCCAACACCAGTATCTGTATCAGGTAACTGCTTTACAAAGTTTGATAAGACAACAGTTTCTGACTCTGATAACAGCAAGTTCGGTGATTCAAAGGCTGGCGGCACATTTGACGTTGAAGACTTTGCAATGGGTCTAATCCGTTTTGACAATGGCGCAGTTCTTCAGATTGAATTCAGCTGGGCTTCTAACGTTAAGAAGGAGCAGCGCTTCGTTGAGCTACGCGGTACAAAGGCTGGTATCAACTGGCTAAATGGCGACGAGCTAGAGATCTATGGCGAGGATAATGGACAGCTAACAGATTTCCGTCTAGCTGGTAACCTAACAGATGATGGTCACCGTCGTAACCTAAGACACTTTGTTGATGTACTAGATGGCAAAGCAAAGCCATGCTTCGAGCCAATTCAGGGTATCAATATGATTAAGATTCTTGATGCTATGTACAAGTCAGCACAGACAGGCAAAGAGGTCCCATTGAATCAGCCAAAAGCTAAGGCAAAGGCAAAGAAATAATTTTGTTAAAAAAATAATCAAAGGAAGTATAAATTATGGCAATTAAAGTAACTGTATGGAATGAGTATGTACATGAGGTAGGCGACAGCGCTGCTGCAAAGTACATTCGTCAGTTCTATCCAAACGGAATTCACAATGCAATTAAGGACAATATTGCAGCAGATGACCTAGAGATTCGTGCTGTAACTCTACAGGATCCAGAGCAGGGTCTTCCAGAGGATGTTCTAAATGATACAGACGTATTGGTATGGTGGGGTCACTGCGCTCATCACATGGTTGAGGACGCATTGGTTGATCGCATTCAGACACGCGTTCTTCAGGGTATGGGTCTAATCGTTCTACACTCTGGTCACTACTCAAAGATCTTCAAGCGTATGATGGGTACAAGCTGCTCACTACGTTGGCGCGAGATTGGTGAGAAGGAGCGTGTATGGGTAATTGACAAACAGCATCCTATCACACAGGGTGTACCTGACAGTTTCGTAGTTCCAAATACAGAGATGTATGGTGAGCCATTTGGTATTCCAAATGACGCACATGACGTATTTATCTCATGGTATGAGGGTGGCAATGTTTTCCGTAGCGGTGTAACATTCCAGCGCGGTGCAGGTAAGATTTTCTACTTCTCACCTGGTCATGAGACATTCCCAATCTACAACAATCCTGATGTGGCAAAGGTTATCCAGAATGCATGCCGTTGGGCAGCTGCAACTCTTCCTCCACAGAAGACAGATTGCTGGAACTGCGATCCTCCTGTAGAGACAGTTACAACAGTTAACCCTCTAAAGCAGTTGGATACAAAGGACCTTCACGAGAAGGCTGAATAATTCCTCAAAAAGCGTGGGCTTCGGCTCACGCTTTTTTGT